>NZ_JBHXQZ010000074.1:0-41271 GCF_042717095.1 Streptomyces sp. NPDC058632
GTACCCATGGGTACGGCGCCCGCGGCCCTGTGTGCTGCTGTGCTCAGTCCTCCCGCCGATCCTCCGCCGGGATCAAGCCGACTTTCGGCTGTCCCGGGGATGAACCGCAATGTTCATCGCGCCGGAGCGCAGAACGGCGAGACGCTCCTCGAGGACCTCTTCGAGTTCCTCTCGGGTACGTCGTTCCATCAACATGTCCCAATGCGTACGCGCGGGCTTGGCCTTCTTTTCCTCGGGGCCGTTGCCGTCAACCAGGAGTGCCTGGGCACCGCAGACCTTGCACTCCCACTCCGGCGGGATCTCCGCCTCGACCGAGAAGGGCATCTCAAAGCGGTGCCCCTTCTCGCATGCGTACTCCACGGCCTGGCGGGGGGCCAGGTCGATGCCGCGGTCCGTCTCGTAGCTGGTCACCACGAGGCGCGTGCCGCGAAGAGCTCGCTCACTCATGAATCGTGCCTCCCGGGCTTGTCGCCCACAGGACAGGTGTCGCTGTCGTCGTCATCCGGTCAACGTCCGGTCGGCGGTAAAGATTCCCGTTCCGGGCCATGTGTCGCCGTCGTAGCCGCAGCCTTGTCAACCAGTGCAGTACCCACCGGCGCCCGGTTTGTCACATCTGATGAAAGACGTGACACAGCGTTTCGGCATCTTTGACGCGCAGTAACGGTACACCTGGCAGGCCAAACGCGTACACTACAGCCCTTTCGCGTCGAGTGCTAAATCCTCTCCGGAACGGGATTTCCCGCGTCGGCTATCGCCCGGCGCACCGGGACCCGCGCGAGCAGCGCGAAACCGAGGACGAAGAAGGCCACCAGCGAGATGATCGCGTCCCGGTAGCTGCCCGTCAGCTGGTAGGTCAGCCCGAACAGCAGCGGCCCGAGCCAGCTCGTCCCGCGGTCGCTCAGCTCGTACGCCGAGAAGTACTCGGCCTCCTTGCCGGGCGGCACGAGGTGCGAGAACAGCGACCGGGACAGCGCCTGGCTGCCGCCGAGGACCAGGCCGATCCCCGCGGCCAGGACGAAGAACCACACCGGCTCCCCGGCGGGCAGGAAGTAGCCGGCGGCCAGCGTCACCGTCCAGGCGACCAGCGAGCCGAGGATCGTGCGCTTCGCCCCGTGGATCCGGGCCAGCCGGCCCAGCGCCAGCGCGCCCACCACCGCCAGCACCTGGACCAGCAGCACGGCCACGATGAGGGTGGACTGTCCGAGCCCCAGCTCCTTCGAACCGTAGACCGAGGCCTGCGAGATCACCGTCTGGATGCCGTCGTTGTATACCAGGTACGCCAGGAGGAAGGCGAGTGTCAGAGGGTGGCGGCGCATGTCGCGGAAGGTCGCCGCGAGTTGCCGGAAACCGGTCGGGGCGCCGGCCTCCCGCGCGGGAACCCGGCGGTCGCGCAGCCGCCGCAGCGGCACCAGGGTGAAGGCACCCCACCACAGGCCCGCCGACGCCAGACAGATACGGACCGCCATGCCCTCGGAGAGCCCGAAACCGTCATGGGCGGTGTAGAGGATCAGGTTGGCGACGAGCACCAGGGCGCCCGCCGCGTAGCCGAAGGCCCAGCCCCGCGAGGAGACCGCGTCCCGCTCCTGGGGCGTCGCGATCTGCGGCAGGTAGGAGTTGTAGAGCATCATCGCCACGGACTGCGCCGCGTTCGCCACGATCAGCAGCGCACCGCCCAGCAGATACCGCTCGCCATCGAGGAGGAACATGCACGCCGTCGCGGCGGCCCCGGTGTAGGCGGCGGCCGCGAGCAGCGGCTTCTTGCGGCCGGTGCGGTCCGCGGCGGCACCCACCAGGGGCATCGCGAGCACCGCCGTGATCACCGACAGGGAGACCGCGTACGCGAAGAAGGACCCCGCGCGCACCGGAACGCCGAAGGGATGCACGAACCCGTCCGCGTCCGCGGCCGCCTCGGCGACCGAGGTCAGATAAGGGCCGAGGAACACGGTGAGCACGCTCGTGGAGTACACGGAACATGCCCAGTCGTAGACGTACCAGCCACGCTGCTCGTACCGCCGGCCGGCCGCCTCGTCCGCCGCCGGTGACCGCACGGTGCCGTTGTCCACCCGTGCCCCCGCTTCCCCGTGAACGCGCTCGGCGGCCGGGCAGGGTCTCAGACCCAGATGCCGCGGTCCTCCATGACCTTGCGCAGTGTGCCGATGTGATCGGTCATGATGCCATCCACCCCCAGGTCCAGGAGCCGGTGCATCCGCTCCGGCTCATTGACCGTCCACACGTGCACCTGAAGCCCTCGCGCATGGGCGGTGCGCACGAAGCGACGGTCCACCACAGGGACGCCGGACTGGGCCTGAGGCACCTGGGCGGCGACGGCCGACCGGCGGACCGCCACCGGCACACCCCACGACCGCAGCCGGAGGTTCAGCGCCCCCCGCGTGCCGTACGACGTCGCGAGGCGGGGCCCGGCCAGCCGCTGGGCGCGCACCACGCGTGCCTCCGAGAACGAACCCAGGCAGACCCGGTCCCAGGTGTCCGTCCGCTCCATCAGATCCAGAAAGGGCAGGAGGGCCGGCTCTGCCTTGACGTCGACGTTCCACCGCACCTCGGGGAAGGCGGTGAGCAGCTCCTCGAACAGGGGCACCGGCTCCCGGCCCGCCACCCGCGCCTGCTCCACCTCCCGCCACGGCAGGTCGGCGATCAGGCCGGCTCCGTCCGTCACCCGGTCCAGGGTCGCGTCGTGGAACGCGACGAGCCGGCCGTCGCGGGTGACATGGACGTCGGTCTCGATGTAGCGATAGCCCGCCTCGACGGCGCACCGGAACTGGCGCGCGGTGTTCTCCAGGCCGTCCGCCGCCCCGCCCCGGTGGGCGAAGGCGATCGGGCCGGGATGGTCGAGGTACGGATGGCGTATCGGTGGAGTCACGGACGCAGTATCGCCCCGCGCGGTTGACCCGTGGCAACGACCGTGCTGCCGTCGGATGCCCGGGGAACGGCGAACACCCGCAGGAACAGCTGGGCGAGCGGGCCGATCGTCACCGCGTACAGCAGGGTCGCCACGCCCACGGTGCCGCCGAGGACGAAGCCCGTGACGACCACCGTGACCTCGACCACCGTACGCACCAGCCGGATCGACACCCCCGTGCGCCGGTTCAGCCCCGTCATCAGCCCGTCGCGCGGACCGGGCCCGAAGCGTGCCGCGATGTACAGCCCCGTCGCCGCGCCGTTCAGCGCGATGCCGGCCGCCGTCGTCGCCACCCGGAGAACCATGCCGTGCGCCTCGGGCACCACGGTCAGGGTCGCGTCCATGGCCGCCCCGATCACCAGGACGTTGGAGACGGTGCCCAGCCCCGGGCGCTGGCGCAGCGGGATCCAGAGCAGCAGCACCGCCGCGCCCAGAACGGTCAGCACCACGCCCATCGACAGGCCCGTGCGCTCGGACAGACCCTGGTGCAGCACGTTCCACGGCTCCAGGCCGAACCCGGACCTGACCAGCAGCGCCGAGCTCGCGCCGTACAGCGCCAGTCCGGCGTAGAGCTGGAACAGCCGCCGTGCGAGATGCCCGTGCCGGGGCGGGTGGCTGGACAAGATGTCCCCCTGTGGTGGAAGTGGACCGATGCATGACACCCTGTGGCGTGGATGGAGATCTCATCCATGGCCAATTCGGGGAAGGTGGACTGATTAGGATGGCGCAGTGGACCTCGGCGGTGGGTGCGGCGCAGCTCGCCCGGCTGCTCAACTCCCAGCAGGAGCGCCCTGCCGGCCCCGGCACCCGCCGCCCGCCCGCCTACCGGGCCCTCGCCGACGGCATCCGGCTCCTGGTGCTCGAAGGGCGCGTCCCCGTGGCCGCCCGGCTGCCCGCCGAGCGGGAACTCGCCCTGTCCCTGTCCGTCAGCCGCACCACCGTCGCCGCCGCCTACGAGGCGCTGCGCGGCGAGGGCTTCCTGGAGTCACGGCGCGGCGCCGGCAGCTGGACCGCCGTCCCGGCCGGAAACCCGGTTCCCTCGCGGGGACTGGAACCGCTGCCCCCCGAGACACTCGGTTCGATGATCGACCTCGGCTGCGCCGCGCTGCCCGCCCCCGAACCCTGGCTCACCCGCGCCGTGCAGGGCGCTCTGGAGGAACTGCCGCCCTACGCGCACACCCATGGCGACTACCCTGCCGGACTGCCCGCGCTGCGCGCGACGATCGCCGACCGGTACACCGCGCGGGGCATTCCGACCATGCCCGAGCAGATCATGGTGACGACCGGGGCGATGGGCGCCATCGATGCCATCTGCCACCTCTTCGGCGGCCGCGGCGAGCGCATCGCCGTCGAATCGCCGTCCTACGCCAACATCCTCCAGCTGATGCGCGAGGCCGGGGCCCGGCTGGTCCCCGTGGCCATGGCGGAGGGGCTGGCCGGCTGGGACATGGACCACTGGCGCCAGGTGCTGCGGGAGGCGGCACCGCGCATCGCGTACGTCGTCGCCGACTTCCACAACCCGACCGGCGCGCTCGCCGACGAGGACCAGCGCCGCCGGCTCGTGGACGCGGCGCGTTCGGCGGGGACGGTGCTGGTCGCCGACGAGACGATGAGCGAGCTCTGGCTCGATCCGGACGTGGAGATGCCGCGCCCCGTGTGCGCCTTCGACCCGGCCGGGTCGACGGTGGTCACGGTCGGCTCGGCGAGCAAGGCCTTCTGGGCCGGCCTGCGCATCGGCTGGGTACGCGCGGCCCCCGACGTGATCCGCAACCTCGTGGCCGCGCGCGCCTACGCCGATCTGGGCACGCCCGTCCTGGAGCAGCTGGCGGTGAACTGGCTGTTCGGCACGGACGGCTGGGAGCGGGCCGTGGAGATCCGGCGCGCACAGGCCCGGGAGAACCGGGACGCGCTGGTCGGCGCGGTGCGCCGGGAACTGCCCGACTGGCAGTTCGAGGTCCCGCGCGGCGGGCTCACCCTGTGGGTACGCACCGGAGGGCTCTCGGGATCGCGGATCGCCGAGGCGGGGGAGCGGGTCGGTGTACGGGCGCCCTCGGGGCCCCGCTTCGGGGTCGACGGGGCATTCGAGGGGTATGTGCGGCTGCCGTTCACCGTGGGCGGCGCGGTGGCCGAGGAAGCGGCACTACGGCTGGCCGCGGCGGCACGGATGGTGGAGAACGGCGGGACGTCGGGGGTGGAGGCGCCGCGCACCTTCGTGGCGTAGGGCCCGTCCGGCGGATCGTGCCGGAGACGCGGGGTCTCCGGCACGCACTCCCCCCGAGCTCTTCGAGCAGGGGGCGCCCCATGAGCGGGGGAATCCCATCGCGTCGGCGCCTGCGCCGAGGGGCGGCGGGGTGCACCGGCACGGCCGGCGCGCGGCGGGCGGTCAGGAGGAGGACTCGGTGGCGGCGGCCTCCGCGGGAACCGGCTCCAGAGGATCCCTGCCCGCGTCCGCCGCATGCGTGTCCGTGACGGTCCTGTCCGTGGTGGTCAGGTCCACGGGATTCTTGTCCATGGAGTGCTTGTCCATGAACGTCGCGTCCGCCGTGACCCCCTGTACGGGGTCGGGTTCCGGTGCCGTGTGCTCCGGCTCCGCCCGTGCGTCGTTCTGGGCGGAGCGGGCCGGGAGCAGATCCAGTACCGCCTGCCGGTGGTCGTCGCCGGTCGTGTCGTCGTACGGGTTCGGCGTGGCCGGGACCTGGAGACGGTGCACCGGGCCTGTGCCCAGGCGGGCGTAACCGCGGCCCGCGGGGACGTGATCGAGGGGGGTGGTGTGCGGGGGAGCACCCAGGACGGCCGTCACCTGTTCCGGAGTCGCGGGGCCGAGGACGACACGCGCGCGGGTGTGCTGCCGTACCGCGGCGCTGAGGGTCTCCAGAGCGTCGAACTGATCGGCGACGACGACCGTGACGTTCGCCGGGCGGCCGTGCCGCAGCGGGACCTGGAGCAGCGACTGGGGGTCCTCCCGGCCGTCGGCTGCGGCGAGGTGGGTGAACGCGCTCGGGCGGTCCAGCAGGATCCACAGCGGCCGCTTGGTGTCCTCGGGCGGCGGATCGCCCGCCTGGTGAGCACGGTTGGCCGCGATCAGGCGGCGCTCCGTCTCGTGCGCGGCCCACTGGAGGCTCTTCAGCGCGCCCGCCAGGCCGCACTCGACGGCGAGCACGCCGTCCCGGCCGGTCAGGCACGCGTACTCACCGGTGCCGCCCCCGTCGACCATCACCACGTCGCCGTGGAGCAGCGCCTGGAGGGCGATTGAACGCAGCAGGGTGGAGAGGCCGCTGCCGGGCTGCCCGGCCGCCAGCAGATGAGGTTCGGTGGAGCGGATGCCGGTGCGCCAGACGACCGGGGGGACGTCGCGCCGTTCCTCGCCGTGGGCGAGCGGCAGGGTCCGGCACACCTGCGTGGGGTCGGTGAAGCCGAGGACCGTCTCCCCTGGGGACGTGACGAAGCGCTGGGCGGCGATGTCGACGGGCAGCGGGGCGAGGACCTGGACCGTGAGCTCATTGCCCTCCTCGTCCCAGGCGAAGTGGTATTCGCGGCCGCGCCCCGACTTGGCGGCGAGCAGGTGCTCGATCCGTGCGCGGGACTCCGCCTCGCCGTCGGTGTAGTAGGCGGGGTAGGCGATCACCAGGCGCGCGATGCGGCCGGTGCCGTCGAACTCGTACGCCGGGAAGGCTTTCTCCCACGTGCCGCCGTGGGCGTACAGAGGACTGGGGTCACCTGCCGAGGAGAAGTACGGCACCAGGGCGTCGTACAGCGACTTGAGGCGCTGGGCCTGCGACTCGTCGGGGCCGTCCGGTGCGGCCGGGGCGCGGTCCCGGCCCTGCCAGGCCGCCGCAGCCATCAGGGTGATGGCGGCGAGCAGCGGACCGTACGGGAGCAGTGCGACGCCCAGGATCACCGATGCCAGCAGGAAGAGCAGAGCACCGCGTCGGTCCTTGGGGGTGTCGAGCCACCTGCGCCGCCCGGCCGAGGCCAGCCGGCGCAGTCCGCGCGCGATCGTGATCAGCGGGTGGAGGACGTCGGTGGCGCCGTCGGCCGCCGTCCGGGCCAGCTCCCGGCTCCGGGCGAGGTGAGCGCCGCGGTTGCTCAGGATGCGGGGAAGGGGACGCCGGGCCACTGCTGCCTCCAGGGCGTGGGTGAGGGTGGGCGGGGGCTTGGAGGGGCGGGGTCAGAACCTGATGCCGCCGAGGAGGCCGGCCAGGCTCTCGCCGCCGGCCTTGATGCTCGGCGCGATGGCCGTACTGGCCAGATAGAAGCCGAACAGCATCGCCACCACGGCGTGCAACGGTTTCAGTCCGTCCTTGCGGCAGAGGATGAAGAGGACGATGCCGAGCAGGACGACGCCTGAGATCGAGAGGATCATGTGAGTTCTCCTGGTTCGCGGGGGACAGTCACCATGAGTACTTCCAGGCTCACAGAATGTATCTATACGACAAAAGGTGCAAGTGAGTGAGGGTCGGTTGATTTCGCCCGGTCGGCGGACTGTTCCCGGCCTGAACGACGTGGACGGTTGCGTACGGCCGGATATGCCGTGATCTTTACCTCGGGCGCGTCGGCCCATGTGCCGAGCGAGCCAGTACCCTGGCGATTCACCTGTACGGCTCTGCCCCGCCCGCAGACGTACGCCCTGTCCCCGATGCGCGGAGTGATCCGTGGTGAGAGGCGGTTCGGCCGATATGACTGAAGCCCCCGACCCCGAGGTCGTGGAGCTGGCGACCAGGATCTTCGACATGGCCCGGAGCGGCCGGACCGAGGAGCTCGTGGCCTACGTCGACGCGGGCGTGCCGGCCGACCTCACCAACGACCGGGGCGACTCACTCGTGATGCTCGCCGCGTACCACGGTCACGCCGACTCGGTCCGCGCGCTGCTGGAACGCGGCGCCGACGCCGACCGGATCAACGACCGGGGGCAGACCCCGCTCGCGGGAGCCGCCTTCAAGGGCGACACCGAAGTGGTCAAGGCCCTCCTGCAGGGCGGTGCCGATCCGGCCGCCGGCACTCCCTCGGCCGTCGACACGGCCCGGATGTTCGCCCGCGCGGAGCTGCTCGAGCTGTTCGGCACGGACTGAAGCGCACCGGCGCGGCGGACGAACGCGGCGGACGGAGGGCAGCGCGATGAAGAAGCGCACCGAACGGCACTGAACCGCACGGACGCGCACGCTCCGACCGGCGAAGGCGCGGAAACGGCAGCGGAAACGCACAGCAAACGGGGGAGGCGGTGGAAGGCCGCCGGAATTCGGTCGCGGCAGATGTGACCGCCGGGTCATCATGACGACGTGATTCACGGACGCGATGGCTGGGCAGGTGTTGCCGCACCGCGCGGGCCGTGACGCGGTCCGCGAGGGCCACCGACGAGAGGCAGAGGAAGATGGTCTACAGCAGGCAGGAAACGGCGGGCGCCCTGACGTGTCGGCACGCGGCCAGGTAATGCACGTCCCCGGTTGCGTCGACGCTTGATGTGAGGCTGTTTCCCATGTTCGATCCGGTCATAGCGCCCAGCGGTACGCTGCTCGGCCTGCTCCAGCGGGGTCGCGGCGACGGCACGCTGCACGCGCTCACCGCCCCGCGCTCCGAAACGCTCGAGGCGCTGAACCACTGCGTGCTCCACGACCCGCGCCACGACTGGCAGGTGGAGAACCGCTCCCTCTACTACGCCCGCCTCTACCTGGACCTGCACGGTGAACTGGACGCCATCGAGGCCCACCTCTTCGATGCCGAGGACATCCTCGACACCGACGAGTCACGCACCGGGCTCGCCCTCGCCGTGCTCGGACATCTGGCCTCCTACGGCAGGCGGGACGCGCTCGCCCTGTTGCGCAGGTACGCCGGCCAGGGGGCCAACTGGGCCTGGGCCCTGGACGAACTGGCCCTCCGGGACGACGACGCGGGCCTGCGCGCCCTCGCCGCCCCCGTGCTCGCGCGATTCGCCACCGACCCCGAGGGCGAGGCCGAACTGGCCGCCACCGTCCGCGACGCCTTCGAACCGCGCCCCTGGCGTTTGTGGGCCGACGACCCGCGTGAATCCGTCGCCACGCGCGTGCGGGCTGCCCAGGAGGCCGGCTGCTTCGACCGCTGGCAGCGGCAGATGCGCCCCACCGGGCCCCGCCCCGGGTGGAGCGTGCAGGCCGTGTTCGCATGGGCCCAGCAAGGGATCGAGCGCGGTGCTGCCCTGCATGTCCCGGCCGCCCGCTGCCTCGCCGCCGTCGCGAGCCCCGAGGACCGGCCCGAGATCGTCCGCGCCGCCGAGGACGGTACGGAGGGCGCCCGCTGCACCGCCCTGCGCTACCTGGCCGACGGCAACGACCCGGACGCCCTCACCCTGATCGAGCGTGCCGTGGCCACCGGCCCGGCGCCCGTCGTGGAGGCCGCCGTCGACGCCTTCGAACGGATGCAGAGTCTCGCCGCCGTCGACCACGCGCGCCGCTGGGCCTGCCGGCCCGACGCCCTGGGCGCCGCCGCCGGCCGCGTCCTCGCCTGCCGGGGCGGTGTCCAGGACCGCGACCTGGTCCTCGCCGCTCTGCGCGAGGCGGTGCGGGGCGAGGGACCCGACGCGTCGACCCTGTGGACTCTCGTCGACGGCGCCGGACGCCTGGACATCGCCTGCGCCGCTCCCGTGCTCCGGCACATCTACCGCGAGACCGCCTCCTCCCACCTGCGCGGCCGGGCCGCCCGTGCCCTCGCCGCCACCGACCCCTCCTACGGCAGCGGCTTCGCCGTGGAGTGTCTCTGGGACTGCGAGGAGTCCACCCGCGAGATCGCCGCGCGGCACGCCGAGACCGGCGACACCCGGGTCGTCGAGCGTCTGCGCCGGCTCGCCGCCGACCCGGCCGAGGAGGCCGAGGTGCAGACCGCCGTACGCAGCCGGATGGGTCCCGGGGAGACCGTCGTGTGACCGCCCGGGCGCGCGCAGTGTGAACAAGGGACGACCCGCGGGTCAGGCGCGTATGGATGGCGTTCGGCCCGCATGGGTGTGCGAGGCAACGCTCATGGGACGTTCCCCCACCGGAAAGATCCACGTTGACGTGGCCACGTCCGGCGCGGCGAGAACACCCGTATGCGAGTCGTCATCGTGACCGAATCATTTCCCCCCGATGTGAACGGCGTGGCTCACTGCGCGCTCCAGACCGCCCGGCACCTCGTCGACCGCGGTCACACCCCTGTCGTCGTCGCCCCCGCCGCCGCGGGCGACGAGCCCGACGACCGGGCTCCGTGCCCCGTCGTCCGGGTCCCCTCCCTTCCGCTCCCGGGTTACCCGCAGGTCCGCGTCGCTCTCCCCAGCCGACGCGTCACCGCGGCGATCGCCGAGCACGGGGCCGATCTCGTCCACCTGGCCAGCCCCTTCGTGCTCGGGGTGCGCGGCATGGCGTCGGCCTCGCGTCTCGGGCTGCCCGCCGTCGCCGTCTACCAGACCGATCTCGCCGGGTACGCCCGCACGTACATGGGCGCCGGAGAGGCCGCGGCCTGGCGCCGTATCAGGTCCGTGCACTCGGCCGCCGACCTCACCCTCGCCCCGTCCGGCGCCGCACGGAGCGACCTCCAGGCGCACGGCGTCCCCAGGGTCAAGCTGTGGCCGCGCGGCGTGGACACCGTTCGCTTCCGGCCCGACCTGCGCGACGAGGCGCTGCGCCGGGAACTCGCCCCCAACGGCGAGCTGATCGTCGGCTACGTCGGCCGGCTCGCCCCCGAGAAGCAGGTCGAGCTGCTGGCCGGGGTGAGCACCCTGCCCGGAGTACGGGTCGTCGTCGTGGGCGACGGACCGAGCCGGCCGAGCCTGGAACAGGCCATGCCCGGCGCGGTCTTCCTGGGGCGCCGCACCGGCGACGAACTCGCCCGCATCTTCGCCTCGCTGGACGTCTTCGCCCACACGGGCCCCTTCGAGACCTTCTGCCAGACCGTGCAGGAGGCCATGGCGAGCGGCATACCCGTGGTCGCGCCCGCCGTGGGCGGCCCGCTGGACCTGGTCGTCCACGGGCGCACCGGGTTCCTGGTGCCGCCGCGCGACGCCGCCGCCGTACGGGACGCGGTGTGGTCCCTGGCCGCGGACCCCGGGCGGCGGGCCTCCTACGGGACGGCTGGGCGCGCCATGGTCGAGGGACGTACCTGGGCCGCCGTCGGGGACCAGCTGATCGGCCACTACGCGAACGTGCTCACCGGGCGCCGGACGGCGGTGGCGGCATGAACGCGACCGCGGGAACGGGCGCCCGGCCGACCGGTGCCCCGCCTGCGGGAGGCCCGGCGGTCCGCACGGTGCCGGCCACGGCGGACGGCGCCCGGGGGACCGAGGGCCCGCTGCGGATCGTACGGCTCGCGAATTTCGTCGCACCGGCTTCCGGCGGACTGCGCACCGCACTGCGGGAACTCGGCAAGGGCTATCGGGCGGCGGGGCACGAGTCCGTGCTCATCGTTCCCGGCGACCGGGCGAGCGACCGGGAGACCGAGCAGGGGCGGGTGATCACCCTGCCGGGACCACTGCTGCCCGGCACCGGCGGCTACCGCGTCCTCACCGACAAGCGGCGGCTGACCGCCCTGCTCGAGGAACTGGCACCCGACCGGCTCGAGGTGTCCGACCGCACGACGCTGCGCTGGACCGGGAGATGGGCGCGGCGGGCGCGGGTGCCCGCGGCCATGGTCTCCCACGAGACCGCCGACGGCGTGCTGCGCACCTGGGGCATACCGGAGGGGGCCGCGCGGCGCACCGCCGACGCCCTCAACATCCGCACCGCCCACACCTACGCGCGCGTCGTGTGCACCACCGAGTTCGCCGAGCGGGAGTTCGCCCGGATCGGCGCCCGCAACGTCGTACGGGCGCCGCTCGGTGTCGACCTGACGGAGCGGCATCCCGCGCTGCGCGACCCCTCGGTGCGGGCCCGTTACGCGCGCGCGGCGGAGACACTGCTGGTGACCTGCACCCGGCTGTCCGTGGAGAAGCGGCCCGGTACGGCGCTGGACGCGCTCGAGGCGCTGCGGCGGCGTGGACGGCAGGCGGTGCTGGTGGTGGCCGGGGACGGCCCGCTGCGGACGCGGCTCGAACAGCGCGCGCGGGAACGCGGACTGCCCGTCGTCTTCCTGGGCCACGTCCTCGACCGGACGTTCCTCGGTGCCCTCCAGGCCTGTGCCGACGTGTGCCTGGCGCCGGGACCCGCGGAGACCTTCGGGCTCGCCGCGCTGGAGGCGATGGCCTGCGGCACGCCCGTGGTGGCGAGCACCTCGTCCGCGCTGCCGGAGGTGATCGGTTCCGCCGGGGCGACCGCCGGGGACCGGGGCGAGTCGTTCGCGGACGCCGTCGAACTCCTGCTGGGACGGCCAAGGACGGAGCGGCGCGAGGCGGCACGCGCGCGTGCGGAATGCTTCGGGTGGGAGGCGGCGGTGACGGCCTTCCTGGACGCCCACGAGGCCCCGCGGCAGGCGTCCGTACGCGACGGCGCGCGGGAGAGCGCCCCGCAGAACGTACGGGAGGGTGTGGTGCCGGTCCGGCACGTGCCCGAGGTGCTGCCGGGTGGCCCGCTGTGAGACCCGTGCGCTTCGTGGCCCTCGGAGACTCACTGACCGAGGGGGTAGGGGATCGCACCGCCGGCGGATGGCGGGGCTGGGCCGCGCTGCTCGCCGGGTCGCTCGGAGAGCAGCCCGCGCGGTTCACCAACCTCGCGAGGAGCGGGGCGCAGACGCGCGACGTGCTCGAAGCGCAACTGCCCGTGGCACTGGCCCTGGGGCCCGAGCTGGTCTCGGTCGTCGTCGGGGTCAACGACACCCTGCGCCAGAGCTTCGACATCCACGCCGTCGCCAGACGACTGGACCAGGTGTACGCGGCCTGCACCGCCCAGGGTGCCGTGCTGCTCACCGCGTGCCTGCCCGACCCCGGCGGCGTCATGGGCCTGCCCGGGGCGCTGGCCAGGCCGCTGGCCCGGCGGCAGCGTGCGGTCAACACCGTCGTCCACGCCCTGTCCGACCGGTACGGCGCGGTCCACCTGCACGCCGGCGAGGGCGACTGGGTCACCGATCGCGCGATGTGGAGTGTGGACCGGATGCATCCCGGCGAGCGGGGGCACCGTCAACTGGCTCTGAGGTTCCACGCACTGCTGGCGGAACGCGGCCTCACGGCCGGACCGGCGCCCTCGCCGGAGCCCCAGTCCGCGGCGCCCACCCTGGGGGCGAGCCTGTGGTGGATGGCCACCGCCGGCACCGGATGGGTGGCCCGCCGGTGCACCGACCTGCTGCCCCAGCTCCTCACGCTCGCCGCCGACGAACTGCGGCACCGCGCGCGGGGCACGAGTATCCGGCTCGACCTGCGGGCCTCCGCCTCGGTGTCGGCGGCACTGGCCGCCCTGTCCGCGGGGGAGCAACGGCCGGGCACTTCCCAGGGATTCAGCGGCGCCCTACCGCAGTGAAGCGGACCGGGACACCGGACGGCCTGAGCGACGGCCGGGAGATCGGCGGGGCGGACCACCGCGACCACCGGACAGCCCCCGGTGGTCGGACGGCCGGCCAGGAACACCACCGGCCTGCCGTCCGGCGCAACCACCCCGGGACGCGTCTGCCGGAGGACAGCATCGGCGGTGCGCTCGGCGTCTTTCGCACCACCCTGCGCGAGGCATTCCGGCCGCTCACCCACGAGCGCCTGACCGTCCACGAGTTGAACCGGGAGGTCTTCGTGCGGGTCCTGACCGTCGAGGACATCTACCGCATCCGCCCTCTCGTCGGGTGCGCCGGCGACCAGGGTTCCGGGAGCCGCCCCACCGGCTCGACGCGCTCTCCGACGCGGTGCGCAAAGCGCGCGCTGCGGCGGATGCGCAGCGTGTTCGCCGAACTGAGGCCCGCTTTCCACGTGGCGGACGAGCCCCGCCGACTTCATGAACCGCACATGGCGCGCAATGCGGACATCCCCGGGCCCGCGGGCCGGGGAGCGGGACCGGGGTGTGTGACAACCGCGACACCGTGGCGCATCTGCGTCGTTTGGGTGCTTGTCAGACCGAGGACCTAGTCTGTGCACCGTGACTTCACCGGCATCGACGGACAGCGCTCCGCCCCAGCTCAGCGCGGGGCCGCGGCCCGCTGCGGGCCCGGCGGCCGACGAGGGGCTGGCCCGGCGGCTGCGCGCGCTCGCCTGCACCGCGCCGTTGCACGACCTCGACGCGCGCAAGGCCAACCTGGCCGGCGAGTACTCGGTGTACGGCATGGCGGAGATCGCCCTGGCGGCCATCGACCTGGTCACGCTGAACATGGACTTCGACACGGGCGCCGACCACGACCAGATAGTGGCCCGGCTCATCCCGCGCATCGCCGCCCAGGCCCCGCGCCGGTCCGCCGGTGAGCACGAACGGGTGGCCCGCTGGGTCCTGGAGAACCTGATCAACGTCGGCAGCGTCGACCGCGGCTTCCGCGCGGTGTACGGCGTGTTCGGCGCGGACGGCACCTACGTCCGCCGCGACTACGACTTCAAGCTCATCGAGGAGGTCCCCGGCCCCGGCGGCACGGTCTACCTCCGCACCACGGACGAGGCGGTCAACGTCCTGGTCGGTGCCCTGGACACCGACGTCACCAGTGCCCAGATCGCCGCCGAGGTCAAACTCGAGGTACTCATCAACCGCGGCAGGCTCGCCGACGCCCAGCTCGCCGCCGAGCAGGCCCGCTACCGGACCGTGCAGTACTCCGAGTCCCTGCGCCGCGCGCTGGACGCCACCCGGCGCAATGTGCGCGCGGTGGACTGGCTGAGTGCCGTCCCGGACATGATCGCCGAGGCCCTGGACCACGTCGCGGACCGGTACCGCCACGAGAACGCGATCCTCACCAACATCCGCAGAGCCCGCGACGAGTCGGAGGACCCCGAGCACAAGCGCAGGGCCGCCGAGCTGGTGGACATCGTCAAGGACTGCATCCGCAGGCACACCCAGCTGCAGTCCCGGCTGCTGGAGGCCGGCCCGCTGTTCCGCGCCGAACAGGACCGGCAGGCCTTCGCCGCCCCCGCGTCGTCCTCGGGCACGGACCTCTACGGACACCTCCTGGCACCGCTGCTCCCGCTGCCCCTGGAGCAGGCGGTCCGGGTCACCGACGCCTTCTTCGCCCGCGGCACCGGACTGCGCACACCTGTGTCCGTCCGGATCGCCGATCTCGTCGACATCCTGCTGATCCCGCCGGTGGAGCGGGAGCACCTGGGCGCCGAGATGCCGGAACCCGACCTGATCGCCACGCCGGACGACAGCCGCTTCACCGAAGAGCAGCTGGCGGCCGCGACCACGCTGCTGGAACTGCCGGCAGACGCGCCCCGGAGGCTGTCCGGACTGCTCGCCGAGGCACGCCGTCAGGACCCCGAACTGCCGTACCTGGTGGCCCTGCTGGCGGTCCACGCGGCCAGCCCGCCGGTCGGCACCGCCTATCGCCAGGGCGAGCGGCGGCTGCTCTTCGCGGTGGACGACGGCGTCGAGCTGGACGACCCCGAGTTCGGCGGCGCCGACCTCATCGTCGGCACGGCCCTGCTCGACGCGGCGGGCATGGCGGCAGGTCGGACGGAGGCGGCGTGATGACCCTTTCGCCGGGGATCCGGCCACCGGTCGAGGCCGACGGCCCCGGGACAGCCGTCCGCATGCCCTGCGCTGCCCGGACGGTCCGTGCCGCTCGTACGGTCCGCGCAGTCCGCGGCGCTTTCCCCGACCTCCCTGTCGTCCCTGCCGCCCCCGTCGTTGTCCCGTGCGAGGAGGACCCGTGTCCGTGACCGAGCATGCCGAGTGGAGCGAGACGGAGTCCTCCGCCGCACCGGTGGGCGGCGCCGTCACTCCCGCCGACGCCGCCGACGCGGCGCGGCTCGTCGCTTTCGGCCTCCAGCCCAAGCTCCAGCCGGCCCGCGACCAGGAGTACGCGGACCTGCTGCGCCGCTACCGCGAGGACCCGCCGTTCGCGCGGCTCGCCGACGCCGTGGCCACCGGCCTCGGGCTGATCGTCCTGGAGGTGTCCCCACGCGCGGGAATGGCCGTGACCGCCGCCGAGGACTCGGTGTTCGCCGTCCGCATGGGCGACTACGCGCGGCGCACCTCCGCCGACGGCGGGGACAGGTTCCTGCACGGACTCGCGCACCTCGCCGTCGCCGTCATGGCGTTCCCGCGCCCCGAGGACCTCGCCGACGACGGCTACATCGGGCGGGTCACCGTCAACGGCGTCGACGCCTTCGTGCGCCAGACCTGCCACCGGCTCGAGGAGCGGGCCGCGGAACAGGGCGAGAACACCGACCCGGCCAGCGACGCCCCCGGGCTGGAGACGGCCTGGCGGATCTGGGTGAGACGCAGCGCGACCGGCGCCACCAAGGACGCCCGCAGGCTCGCGGGCTCGACCACCGGCATCGTCGCCAAGGCCGTCACCTTCCTCACCGACTCCGGCTTCCTGCAACGCACCGGCGACGACAACGGCGGCACCTACCGCACAACGGCCCGCTACCAGCTCCAGGTACGCGACCTGGCCGGCAGCGCGGCCCTGGCCGAACTGCTGGAGCTGGGCGTCGTCCCGGTCACCGACGGCACTCCGACCCTGCTGCCCGCGGACAACGGAGAGGACCTGGACCTGGTGGCCGACGCAGGTCTGCCCTTCCACTCCACCTGAGCCGCCACCTCCACCGACACCGCGGCCCGCCCGCTTTCGCATCCCCCGCCCCTGCCCTCCGTCCCCGCTGCCCCCTTCCTCCCGCTCTTGCCTTCCGAACCACCCCGACCTGCCGAAGACTTCGAGAGTCCGCCATGTACGAGCTGTCCCGGGTCCGCCTCTACTCCATCGGACCCGCCGGTGCGCGCTATGCCGACACCGTGCTTGACCTGCGCGGTGTCGGTGAGACCGTGCCGCGACCCGCGCCGACCCAGGCGGAGTTCTTCGCGGAGGAGCCCGTCGGCCCGCCCCGCCGGCCCGCACCCGCCGGGGTGCTTTTCCTGGAGAACGGCGGCGGCAAGTCCGTCCTGCTGAAGCTGATCTTCTCCGTGATGCTCCCGGGCCACCGCAACACCCTCGGAGGCGCCAGCTCCGGCGTGCTGCGCAAGTTCCTGCTGGCCGACGACTGCGGCCATGTGGCCCTGGAGTGGCAGCACGTGCTGACCGGCGAGTGCGTCGTCGTCGGCAAGGTCAGCGAATGGCGCGGGCGCCAGGTCTCCAACGACCCGAGGAAGTTCGCCGAGGCCTGGTACTCCCTGCGGCCCGGCCCGGGGCTCGGCCTGGACAACCTTCCCGTCGCCGAGGCCACCTCCGTACGGCTGCCCGCCGACGGCCAGTCGGGCGCACGGGGCCGCCGCCGCACCATGAAGGGCTTCCGGGACGCGCTCACGGAGGCGGGCAGGACGTATCCGCACCTGGAGGTGCACTGGGAAGAGACCCACGAGCGCTGGACCGAGCACCTCGGCGAGCTGGGACTCGACCCCGAACTCTTCCGCTACCAGCGGGAGATGAACGCCGACGAGGGCGAGGCAGCCGGCCTCTTCGCGGTCAAGAAGGACTCCGACTTCACCGACCTGCTGCTGCGCGCGGTCACCGACGCCCGTGACACCGACGGACTCGCCGACCTGGTCGGCGGCTTCGGCAACAAACTGGGCCGACGCGCCGAGCTGATCGCCGAACGGGACTTCACCGCCGGGTCCGTCGAACTGCTCGGCCGGATCGTCGAAGCCACCGGCGCCCGCACCCGGGCGCGCGAGATCCACACCGCCGCCGAGCGCCGCACCCGCACCCTGGCCCGCAGGCTCTCCGCACGCGGCCACCGGGAACGCGTCCGCGCCGCCGACCTCGCCCACCGGGTCACCGCCGCCGCCCACGCCGTGACCAGGGCCGGGTCGGAGCGCGAGCACAGCGCGCTGATCTCCGCGGAGATCGCCTACCGGCACGCCTCCCTGGCTCTGGCGGCGGCCGAGAAGTCCGCCGCCGCCCAGAAGCGTGAACTCGCCGACGCACGCACCCTGTACGCGGCCTGGCAGGCCGCCGAGGCGGCGCTGCGCCACCGGGCCGCCGCCGACAGGGCCACCAGGGTCTCCGCCGCGATCCAGGAGGCCGAGCGGGACGCGGCGCCCGCACTCGCCGCCCGCGCCAAGGCCGCCGCCGACCTCGTACGTGCCCTGCACACGGCCGCCCAGAACGCCGAGAACCTCGCCAACGAGGAGGAGGAGCGGTCCGCCGCCCTCCAGGAGGTCAGCGACACGGCCCACCGCGACGCCACCTCCGCCGCGACCGAGACGCAGCGCGCCCGCAGCGAGATCGGCCACCTCCGGCAGCGGCTCGCCGAGGTCGAGCAGGAGACCACCGAGGCCGTCCGGGCCGGCTGGCTCGACGACAGCGCCCCCGACGCCGACCCGGCCCGCGCCGCCCTCGCGGCCAGCGACGCGGAGAAGGCCGCGGTCGCCGCCTGGGACGCGGCCCGTGAGGCCTCCCACCGGGCGACCGAGCACGCGCGTGAGGCCGCCGCGGGCGAGGCCCGCGCGGAACTCACCGCCGCCCGCGCGGCGGACGCGGCCACGGCGGCCGGCCGCGCCCACGAGGGTGAGCTGCGCACCGCGCAGGCCCTGGCCGCCGAGGAACGTCCGGCCGAACTGCTCGGCCTGACCGGTACCGAGGCCCGCCCGCCGGTTCCGGGGCCCCGCCCCGGCACGGACACCGAACCGGACGGCGACCCCGTCACCGAAGGCGCCCTCACCGCCACGGAACTGGACCGCTTCGCCGACGACCTGCGCGAGCTGCTCGAGGAGGCGGTCTCCTCCGCCGAACGACAGCTGTTCGAACTGCGCACCGCCGCCGCCGACGACGCCCGCATCCTCGGCGCCCTCGGCGACGGCGGACTGCTGCCGCCGGGGCCGGACGTGCTGGCCACGGTCGAGTTCCTCGGCGAGCACGGCATCCCCGCCCTGCCCGGCTGGCGCTACCTCGCCCAGGCCGTCGACCCCGCCGACCACGCGCGCGTGCTCGCCGCCCGCCCCGAACTGGTCGACGGCGTCGTCATCACCGACCCGGACTCCCACACCCGTGCCCGCGCGGTCCTGGGCGACGCCGCCCTGCTGCCCCGATCCGCGGTCGCCGTCGGCACGGCCGCCGCACTCCTCGCGCCGGCCCCGGCACCGGAGGCGGACACCGGCGATGTCTTCCTCGTACCGCCGAACCCGGCCATGCACGACGAACACGCCGCCGACGAGGAACGGCAGACACTGCGCGCCCGTGCGACCGCACGCGACGAGGAGATCCGGGCGCTCGCGGCACGGCTCGCCAAGGACCGTGAACTGACCGCGCGGCTCACCTCCTGGCGCACCGGCTGCCCGGCCGGCCGGCTCACCGAACTGGCCCGCGCCGCGCACGACGCCCGCGCCTTCGCGGAGGAGTCCGAGGCGGAGCTGGCCGAGGCACGCGCCGTGCGGGCGGAGGCCGAGGAGGCCGCGGCCGAGGCCGCCCGGGTGCGTGACGAGCGGCAGGAGGCCGCGCAGAAGGCCAGGCGCGCCGCCGACGCCCTCGCAGGACTCGCCTTCCGGCTCCGCGAACGGGCAGGCTGGCAGGCCAGTCTGCGCGAACTGGCCGACGACGTCACCGAGGCGGAGGCCCGCGCCCAGGCCTGCCTGGAACGCGCGCGGGCCGCCGACGAGGACCGGCGCGGCGCACAGCGGGCCGCCGACGACGCCCGGCGCACCGCGCGTGCGCTGCGTGCCGAGCGCTCCGAGATCGCGGGCGCCCCCGACGACGTACCCGTCGGCGCCCCCCGGGACGAACCGGGGGACGGCACCGAGCCGACGCGGATCTCCCTGCCCGCTCTGCGCGAGGCCTACCGTGCCGCGTCCCAGGTGTACGAGAAGGTCGGTGTCGGCGCCGACCTGCGCGCCGAGCAGGCCCGCGCGGAGAGCGACGAGAGCGCGGCCCGCGCGGAGCTGGACCGGCTGAGCAACAAGGTGCGCAACCGCGCGGAGCAGCTGCTCGAGTCACCCGACGGCTCGGACGGTCCCAGTCGGCAGGCCGCCGCCGCCCGCGCCGAGGAACTGGTGCAGCTCCTGGAGACCCGTATGACGAGCGCGAGCGAGCAGCTCGGGCGGCTGCGCGGAGAGGCCGAGCGGCTGGCGCCCGAGGACGGCGGGCAGCACACCGCGCTTCCCGAGGAGACGGTGCCGCGCGACGCCGAGCACGCACAGGTGCTGCTGCGTACCGCCACGGCCGAACTGGCCACCCGGACGGAGGAGCTGGAGAACGCCAGGGAGATCCACGGCGGACTCCTCGACGCGCACCGCGCCGCCGAGGACGCGGCCGGAGGATTCGACGAGATCGCAGCCATGCTCCGCGACCTGCTGCGGGAACACGTCGCCGAGGAGGAGCCGGAGCAGTCCGACCCCTATCCCGGCAACCCGGAGGAGGCACGCCGGTCCGCCGCGGAGGCCCGCAGATCACTCCGCGGCTGCGCCGCCGACCTGTCCGCCGCCGAGTCCGCGGTGCGCGAAGCGAGCGACATTCTCGTCCGGCACGCCAACTCCACACGCTACGAGCAGGTCCGTACCCCCGCGCGGCAGCAGATCCGCGAGCTGCCCGCCTCCGCGCTGCCCGAGCACGCCCAGAAGTGGGCGGACGCCTTCGCGCCCCGGCTCCGGGTCCTCACCGACGAACTGGAACAGCTGGAACGCAACCGCGACTCGATCGTGGACCGGCTCAGAGGGCTCGTCGAGTCGGCCCTCGCCACTCTGCGCTCCGCCCAGCGGCTGTCCCGGCTGCCCGAAGGGCTCGGCGAGTGGTCCGGACAGGAATTTCTGCGCATCCGCTTCGAGGAACCCGACCAGGCGACCCTCACCGAGCGGCTCGGCGAGGTCGTCGACGAGGCGACCCGTGCGGCCGTCCGCAAGAACTCCGACCTGCGCCGCGACGGCATGTCCCTGCTGTTGCGCGGAGTCGCCGCCGCCGTCCGGCCGAAGGGCATCGCCGTCGAGATCCTCAAACCGGACGCGGTGCTGCGCGCCGAGCGGGTGCCCGTCGGACAGATGGGCGACGTGTTCTCCGGAGGGCAGCTGCTCACCGCGGCCATCGCCCTGTACTGCACGATGGCCGCGCTGCGCTCCAACGACCGGGGCCGCGACCGGCACCGGCACGCCGGGACCCTGTTCCTCGACAACCCCATCGGCCGCGCCAACGCCACCTACCTGCTGGAGCTCCAGAGGGCCGTGGCCGACGCGCTCGGTGTGCAGCTCCTCTACACCACCGGCCTGTTCGACACGACGGCCCTCGCGGAGTTCCCCCTGGTCATCCGCCTGCGCAACGATGCCGACCTGCGAGCGGGCCTCAAGTACATCAGTGTCGAGGAGCACTTGAGGCCGGGCCTGCCCCGGGAGACCTCCGAAGAGGAAGCCGTGCACAGCGAGATCACGGCCACCCGGATGTTCAAGAGGCCCGCCCCGGCGAACGGTTGACCGGGCGGCCGCTCCCCGACGCCCCGGATCCTGGCCCGTCCGAGCGTGCTCCTGGCCCGCCCACGTGTCCCGCAGGACAGCGGAGCGGGCAGCGGCGGGGGCGGGATCAGGGGTGGGACAGCTGACCGGTCCCGCCGCCCTGACGGCGTATTCGCGCCTGCGCACGCTGCGCGGACCGCTCCTGACGGCGGGCCCTGCGCCGCTCGCGCCGCAGGGCCCGCGCGGTGCTGCTGGGTGCGGACACCACTCCGTTGCGCTGGCTCCAGACCTGGCGGGTCACCCACACGTCGAGAACACCCCAGGTGGCCACGATGGTGCTGATGACACTGCTGATGACCATGGGGAACGCGAGCCAGGAACCGGCGAGCGTGCAGAGGAAGGCCACCATGGCCTGAATCAGCGTGACCGCGACAATGATGACCGCCCGCACGGCCGACGTACGTACCGGATCCGGCAACCGGCGCCGCCGCGCGGGCTCCTCGGCCCACAACGGCCGGTGGTTCGGCTGCCGGTGGGCCTCGGCCCGGATGCTGTCGTTCCCCTCGGTCGTTGCGGCAGACGGTGTCCCGGGCCCGGCGTTGCCCGTGGCCGTGCCGGGCCGGTCCTCGCCGCACCCGGCCCCGGTCGCACCCGTCGACACCTCGTCAGTACTGGTCGCCGGAACGTCCTGGGCGCCGGCCGCCCCTCTCCTGGCCGCGGGCCCTCCGCGGTTCGGAGTCTCGTCATCCGGCCGCTCCACCACCTGCGCCACCGCGTCGCCCTCGGGCGACCCGTACCGCTCCGCCGTGCCCATCAACGTGTCACTCCCCACCGCCGGCAGACCGCTTTCCCGGGTCCGAAGACCCGGTTCCCCAACGGCTGCCCGGCTTGCACTGATTTACGCCGCCCGGATGCGGGACGTGGCTCCTGTGGCCGATTCCGCCCCCATCGCCCACAGAGAAGGACGAACGGCACGTCACAAAGATTCCCGAGTAAGGAAAGGAATCAGCCAAACCTTACCCGTGGGCGCTACGGCCCGGCCCGCCGACCCCCCTGCGAACCGGGAGCCGATCTCGTGCAATGCCCGGACAACTCGCCATGTCTCGCCGTCGGGCCGGAAGTTCGGATTCCGGAGAACTTTTCGGGTTGGCCGTGGCTCGGTAGTAGGCTCGCGCCGTTTATTGACGCACATGTGTGCTCCTGGCTGTCCCGGGAGCCGAGCTGGGGGAGGCCATGCGCTTTCGCGGGAAGTCCATCCGCCGGAAGATCGTGGCGCTGCTTCTCGTGCCGCTGGTGTCCCTGACGACGATCTGGGCCTTCACCACCGTGCTGACGGGCCGTGAGGCAAGCCATCTGTTCGACGTGTCGTCGGTGATGGAAGAGGTCGGGTACCCCGTTGAGGACACCGTTCGCGTCCTCCAGCAGGAGCGCCGCCAGACCCTCGTCCATCTTGCCGACCCGCGCGCCTCCAACGGGCTCGCCGCACTCCGCCGCAGCCGGGCCGCCACCGACAAGGCCGTCGACAACGTGCGGGAGAACGCGGCGAACCCCGATGTGCGTGACGCGATGGGCCAGGACACCGAAGCGCTGAGCGCGGTACTGGATTCCCTTGAGGGCATCGAGTCCCTGCGCCGCAGTGTCGAGGACGGCACCGTCGACCGCTCCCAGGCCCTCGACCTCTACAACCGGCTGGTCGACCCGTGCTACATCCTGTTGGCCGATTTGCACGTGGTCGACGATGTCGGGCTGGACAAGCAGTACCGTGCCCTCGTCAGTCTCGCCCGCGCCCGTGAACTCCTCGCCCGCGAGGACGCCCTGCTCGGCTCCGCCCTCATCGTCGGCACGCTGTCCCCCTCCGAGGTCCGGGACATCTCCGACTTCGTGGCCCAGCGCACGCTGCTGTACGACGCCGGTCTGCCGCAGCTGCCCGCGTCGGAACGGGACCGCTACGAGAGCTTCTGGAAGAACGCGGCGTCCGCTCCGCTGCGGGTCGCCGAGGAGGCGGCCGTCTCCTCCGGCACCGGACCGCCCCGCGGGATCACCGCGAAGAGCTGGGACACCGCGGCCGGCCATGTGCTCGAGGAACTCGGTACCCTCAACGACCAGGCGACCGACCGCTATCAGGACCGCGTCCAACCCGTCGCCATGGGCGTCATCACCCAGGCCGTCGTCGCCGGCCTCCTCGGACTGATCGCCCTGCTGGTCTCGCTCGTCCTGTCCGTGCGCGTCGGCCGCGGCCTCATCCGCGACCTGCGGCAACTGCGCCTGGAGGCCCACGAGGCGTCCGGTGTGCGACTGCCCAGTGTGATGCGCCGCCTCTCCGCGGGCGAACAGGTGGACGTGGAGACCGAGGTCCCGCGTCTGGAGTACGACAAGAACGAGATCGGCGAGGTCGGCCAGGCCCTCAACACCCTGCAGCGCGCCGCCGTGGAGGCGGCCGTCAAGCAGTCCGAACTGCGCTCGGGTGTTTCGGAGGTCTTCGTCAACCTCGCCCGTCGCAGCCAGGTCCTGCTGCACAAGCAGCTCACCCTGCTCGACACCATGGAGCGCAGGACCGACGACACCGAGGAACTCGCCGACCTGTTCCGCCTGGACCACCTCACCACCCGCATGCGCCGGCACGCCGAGGGCCTGGTGATCCTGTCCGGCGCCGCCCCCTCCCGGCAGTGGCGCAAGCCCGTCCAGCTCATGGACGTCGTGCGCGCCGCCGTCGCCGAGGTCGAGGACTACGAGCGCATCGAGGTCCGCCGGCTGCCGCGGGTCGCCGTCACCGGCCCCGCCGTCGCCGACCTGACCCATCTGGTGGCCGAACTCCTCGAGAACGCAACGGTGTTCTCCCCGCCGCACACCGCCGTCCAGGTCCTGGGGGAGCGCGTCGCCAACGGCTTCACCCTGGAGATCCACGACCGGGGTCTCGGCATGGCCGCCGAGGCGCTGCTCGACGCCAACCTGCGGCTCGCCGAGACACCGGAGTTCGAGCTCTCCGACACCGACCGGCTCGGACTGTTCGTGGTCAGCCGTCTCGCACAGCGGCAGAACGTCCGGGTCTCGCTGCAGCCGTCTCCCTACGGCGGCACCACCGCGGTCGTCTTCATCCCGGACGCGCTCCTCACCGACGACGGCCCCGACACCAACGGCGTCGGCTTCCGCCTCGACCGGCCCCGGCGCGCCAAGGACAGGGAGCCGGAGGGCGGCCGCCGTCCCGCGCTCTCCCAGGTGCCCGTCCAACTGCCCGGACTGCCCGCCTCGCGCCTGGACGGCCCGGTCGAACTCGAGGCCCCCGTGGACCTGGACGTCCTCGACGACTACCCGGGCGCGCCCGCGGAGGAGGATGACGAGCGCGGCCGCCTGTTCGGTCACCGCCGCCCCCCGTCCCGCGCCAAGGAGGAGCGGCCGGGCCGCCGCCGCGAGCCCTCACAGCAGGCGCCCGGCATCGGCAAGGGCAACGGCGCCGGACCGGACCTGGACACGGAAGGCCGGACGGATGCCCCGCTCCCGCCGCTCCGCAGGGGAACGCCCAAGCTGGTCAGCTCCCATGGACGCCCCGTCGGTGACGAGCACGCCCGCCGGGAGCGGACAAACCAGGACACCGGTACGTCGTCCGCCCGCCCGGAGCAGGAACCGGCGCCCGTACTGCCGACCCGCCGCCGCGGCGGGCAGGGGCAACCCTCCCCGGACCGGGATCCGGGACGACCCGACGGGGAGAAGCCGCCGCCCCTGCCCGCCCGCCGGCGGGGAGAGGCGTCCCGTCCCCGGATCGGCGCACGCGCCGAAGACCGGCCCGCGGACCAGGCGCCCCAAAGCCCCGCCCGGGACGACGGCCCAACCACCCCGGCCGCCGGCGAGACCCAGGGCGGCCCCGCACACCCCACGATCGCGGCGGACGCCCGCCAGGAGCACTCCGCGGCGGAGCCGGGCCCCGGCAGCGCCCCGCAGGACACGGGCACCGGCGGCCCGGCCGACACCGCGTCGCTGCCCCGGCGCGTACGGCAGGCCAGCCTCGCCCCTCAGCTCAAACGGACCGCGCCACGACGGAACGAGGAGAGATCCCAGCCCGTCGAACGGGACGCGGAGGAAGTGCGCAGTCGCATGGCCTCGCTCCAGCGCGGCTGGCAGCGCGGCCGTGAGGAGAACGCCGCGGGCGACGACGCCCCCGGCGGGGCAGCACCACGAGGAACGACCAGGAACGACTAAGGGGGACGGTCGATGACCGCACCGCACACGACCGGCCACGCCGACAACGGCAAGGGGGAGCTCAACTGGCTCCTCGACGACCTGGTGGCCCGCGTCGCGAGTATCCGAAAGGCCGTCGTGCTCTCCGGCGACGGCCTCGCCACGGGAGCCTCCCAGGACCTCACCCGCGAGGACAGCGAGCATCTGGCCGCCGTCGCCTCCGGGTTCCACAGCCTCGCCAAGGGGGTGGGCCGCCACTTCGAGGCAGGCAACGTCCGCCAGACCATCGTCGAACTCGACGAGGCGTTCCTGTTCGTCACCGCCGCCGGGGACGGCAGCTGCCTCGCAGTGTTCGCCGACGTCGACTCGGACGTCGGGCAGGTCGCCTACGAGATGACCCTCCTGGTGAAGCGGGTCGGTCCGCATCTGGACTCCGAACCGCGTACCGATCTGCCCCCGGGCGGGTAGTGGGATGACATGAGTGCTGACGGTGAGGGAAGAAGCCACTGGTTCGACGACGATGCCGGACCGGTCGTCCGTCCGTATGCCATGACGCGGGGCCGCACCTCGAGTGCGGCCCAGCACCGCCTCGACCTGATCGCGGTGGTCGTCACCGAACCCGACGCCGACGATCCGGAGACGGACCCCACACTCTCCCCGGAACACGTGGACATCGTCGAACTGTGCCGTGCCACTCCGCAGACGGTCGCCGAACTCGCGGCGGAACTCGACCTGCCGATCGGAGTGGTACGCGTCCTCGTCGGCGATCTCGTCGACCTCGAATCCGTCCACGTGAACCGGCCGGTCCCCCCTGCCGAACTGCCGGACGAGAGTATTCTGCGCGACGTGATCAACGGCCTCCGGGCGCTGTGAGCGGCGCGGAAGCGAGGTACTGACGTGACAGGCTGGCAGTTCTGGGTCGACCGAGGCGGCACCTTCACCGACATCGTCGCCCGCCGCCCCGACGGACGGCTCCTCACCCGCAAACTGCTGTCGGACAACCCGGCTTTCGACCGGTCCGGACCTCCTCCCGGCGGGGCGGAACCCGTCGCCGACGCGGCGGTCGCGGGCGTTCGCGAACTGCTGGCCGGCTCCCACGATTCCGTCGAGTCCGTACGCATGGGAACCACGGTCGCCACCAACGCCCTCCTGGAGCGCACCGGCGAACGCACCCTCCTGGTCATCACCCGCGGCTTCCGCGACGCCCTGCGCATCGCCTACCAGAACCGCCCCGCCATCTTCGCCCGACGCATCGAACTGCCCGAGCTGCTGTACGAACGGGTCGTCGAAGTGGACGAACGCGTCGCCGCCGACGGCACCGTCCTGCGCGCCCCCGATCTCGACGCCCTCGGCGGGCCGCTGCACCGGGCCCACGACGACGGCATCCGCGCCGTTGCCGTGGTCTGCATGCACAGCCACCTCCGCCCTGCCCACGAACAGGCGGTCGGGGAACTCGCCGCCCGCATCGGCTTTTCGCAGATCTCGCTGTCCAGCGAGGTCAGCCCGCTGATGCGACTCGTCCCGCGCGGGGACACGGCCGTCGTCGACGCCTACCTCTCGCCCGTGCTGCGCCGCTACGTCCGGCAGGTGGCCGACGCACTCGACGGCGTACGACTGATGTTCATGCAGTCCAACGGCGGCCTCGCCGAAGCCGCGCAGTTCCGCGGCAAGGACGCTGTCCTGTCCGGGCCGGCCGGCGGCATCGTCGGGATGGCCCGCATGTCGCAGCTCGCCGGCTTCGACCGGGTCATCGGCTTCGACATGGGCGGCACCTCCACCGACGTCTCCCACTTCGCCGGGGACTACGAACGCGTCTTCACCACACAGATCTCCGGTGTCCGGCTGCGCGCGCCCATGCTGGACATCCACACCGTCGCCGCCGGCGGCGGCTCGGTCCTCCACTTCGACGGCTCCCGCTACCGCGTGGGCCCGGACTCGGCCGGCGCCGCCCCCGGTCCCGCCTGCTACCGGGCCGGCGGACCGCTCACCGTCACCGACGCCAACGTCATGCTCGGACGCATCCAGCCCGCCGACTTCCCCGCGGTGTTCGGCCGGAACGGCGACCAGCCCCTCGACGCCGGACTCGTCCGCGACCGCTTCACCACCCTCGCGCGCGAGATCCGCGAACAGACCGGCGACGACCGCACCCCGGAGCAGGTCGCCGAGGGTTACCTGCGGATCGCCGTCGCCAACATCGCCGCCGCGGTGAAGCGGATCTCCGTCCAGAAGGGCCACGACATCACCCGCTACGCCCTCACCACCTTCGGCGGTGCGGGCGGACAGCACGCGTGCAGGGTCGCCGACTCCCTCGGCATCCGTACAGTTCTCGTGCCGCCCATGGCGGGTGTCCTCTCCGCACTCGGCATCGGCCTCGCCGACACCACGGCCATGCGCGAACACTCCGCCGAGGCACCCCTGGAGCCCGCCGCGATGCCCGGCATCCACCGGATCGCCGACGGCCTGGAGGCGGCGGCCCGCGCCGAACTCCTCGCCGAGGACATCTCCGAGGACCGGATCGAGGTGATCCGGCGCGCCCAGCTCCGTTACGACGGCACCGACACCACCCTCACGGTCGAACTGACCGACCCCACCGCCATGCGCCGGACCTTCGAAGAACGTCATCGCGCCACCTACTCCTTCACGCTCGACCGCCCGATCGTCGTCGAAGCCCTCTCCGTCGAAGCCACCGGCATCACCGAACCCCCCGATCTCTCCGCCCTCGCCCCTTACGAAGGCCGCCCCGCCCTTCCGCGCCCCGCCCGCCTCCACACCGGCGGCACCTGGCGCGACGTGCCCCTCCACCGCCGCGAGGACCTTCCCCCCGGCGGGGCGGTCACCGGCCCGGCGATCATCACCGAGGCCGGCGCCACGACCGTCGTCGACGAAGGCTGGCGGGCCGCCCCGAACGATGACGGACATCTGGTCATGGAACGCGTCACGGTTACGCAGGGTTTCGATCCCGACACGGAATCGGACGGGGAATCCGACCCCGAAGTCGACCCGGTGATGCTTGAGGTCTTCAACAACCTGTTCATGTCCATCGCCGAACAGATGGGCGCCCGCCTCGAGTCCACCGCCCAGTCCGTCAACATCAAGGAGCGCCTGGACTTCTCCTGCGCCCTCTTCGACCCGGACGGAAACCTGGTGGCCAACGCCCCCCACATCCCCGTCCACCTGGGCTCGATGGGTACCGGCGTCAAGGAGGTCATCCGGCGGCGCGGCTCCACCATGCGCCCGGGCGACACCTACGCCGTGAACGACCCGTACCACGGTGGCACCCATCTCCCCGACGTCACCGTGATCACCCCGGTCTTCGGCACCGGGGGCGCCGCCACCACGCAGGGTGACCGACGTGTCCTCTTCTACGTAGCCTCACGCGGCCACCACGCCGAGATCGGCGGCATCGCCCCGGGGTCCATGCCCGCCGACAGCCGCAGCATCGACGAGGAAGGCATCCTCTTCGACAACTGGCTGCTCGCCGAGAACGGCCGGTTCTGCGAGGAGGAGACCCTCAGCCTCCTGACCGACGCCCGGTACCCCTCCCGCAACCCGCAGACCAACCTCGCCGACCTGCGCGCCCAGATCGCCGCCAACCAGAAGGGCGTCGACGAGGTCGGCCGGATGGTCGAGAACTTCGGCCTCGACGTGGTCCAGGCCTACATGCGGCACGTCCAGGACCATGCAGAGGACTCGGTACGCCGCGTCATCGACGCCCTCGAAGACGGCGAGTACGCCTACGAGACCGACTCCGGCGCCGTCATCCGCGTGAGCGTGCGCGTGGACCGCGCGCACCGCTCCGCCACCATCGACTTCACGGGCACCACAGCGCAGTTGCCCACCAACTTCAACGCCCCCTTCTCGGTCGTCAACGCGGCAGTCCTGTACGTCTTCCGCACCCTGGTCGGCGACGACATTCCGCTCAACGACGGCTGCCTGCGGCCGCTGCGCATCATCGTGCCGCCCGGCTCCATGCTGGCGCCCCGGCCACCCGCCGCCGTCGTCGCGGGCAACGTGGAGACCTCCCAGAGCATCACCGGCGCCCTCTACGCGGCGCTCGGCATCCAGGCCGAGGGCTCCGGCACCATGAACAACGTCACCTTCGGCAACGCCCGCCATCAGTACTACGAGACCGTCGCCTCCGGCTCGGGCGCGGGAGACGGCTTTCCCGGAGCGTCCGTCGTGCAGACCCACATGACCAACTCGCGCCTCACCGACCCCGAGGTCCTGGAGTGGCGACTGCCCGTCCGCGTCGACGCGTTCGCCGTACGCTCGGGCAGCGGCGGAGCAGGCCGGTGGCGCGGCGGGGACGGCGCGGTCCGCCGTATCCGGTTCCTGGAACCCATGACCGTTTCCACGCTGTCCCAGCACCGCCGGGTCCCCCCGTACGGCATGGCGGGCGGTGCGCCCGGGGCGCCCGGCGCCAACCGGATCGACCGCGCGGACGGTTCCGTCACCACACTCGACGGCAGCGACTCGGCGGACGTCCACCCCGGCGACGTACTCGTCGTCGAAACCCCCGGCGGTGGCGGCTACGGTCCACCGCCCGACCCTCACCGAGCAGGAGAAAAGTACGATGATCTTCGGGCGTTCTGAGCGCGGCAAGCCCCCGGTCGAGCCCGTCACGCTCAAGATCCTGGTGGCCGGCGGCTTCGGCGTGGGCAAGACCACGCTCGTCGGCGCGGTCAGTGAGATCAGGCCGCTGCGCACCGAGGAACTGCTCACCGAGGCGGGGCGCCCGGTCGACGACCTCAGCGGGGTGGAGGCCAAGAACACCACCACGGTGGCCATGGACTTCGGCCGCATCACGCTCCGCGAGGACCTGGTGCTGTACCTCTTCGGCACGCCCGGCCAGGAGCGGTTCTGGTTCATGTGGGACGAGCTCGCCGAGGGCGCCCTCGGCGCCGTCGTCCTCACCGACACCCGACGGCTGGAGGACTGCTTCGCGGCCGTGGACTACTTCGAGCGGCGCTCCATACCGTTCCTCGTCGGCGTCAACTGCTTCGAGGGAGCCGCACGGTACCCGGCCGAGGACATCCGCCGGGCGCTCGATCTCGACCCGGACGTACCGCTCCTGATGGGCGACGCCCGGGACCGCGAGTCGGTCAAGACGGTCCTCGTCGGCGTCGTCCAGCACGCCATGGCGCAGGTGGCGCAGCGCCGCCAGACCGTCACCACCTGAACCGGGGACGGTGCGGCCGGACCTCACCCCGCCGGTGCCGTCACCCTCTCTGCACCGCGCGGGGCCGGACGTGTGCGTACCGCCAAGGGCAGCCGCGCGGGCGGCGCGAACAGCTCGCCCTGCGCCAACCGGGCACCGCGCGCCGGCACTGTCGCCCGCCGGCTCCTCGTCTCCACGCCCTCCACGGAGAGCGGCGCCCCCGACTCGTCGCACGGCGTCCGCATCACGCACGCGGCGTCGTACGGTGCGGCCGGCCCACCGAGGCCGGCGGGGGTGCCGGCGAACACGTTGACGTGGAGCGGAAACAGCGTCCCCTGCGGACCGGGGCCCGCACCGCGGCCACCGCCGGCCGGACGTCCGGTGAGGGGCCGCGACGGGCCCGGGCCGGGACGTCGCCGGTCTCCGGACGGGCGGGTGTCTCCAGGCCCGCCACCCCACCGGTCGTCAGGTCGACCACCGGTCGGAAGGCGAATCGAAGGCCGTCCGTCCAGGAGCGCACGGGAGCATGACGGCGCCGTCCGGGCCCGGTTCGCACGGCGTTCACCCGGGCACCGCCGTCCGGCGCCGCGCGCCAGCCCGAAGCACGCCGGACCGGTGGCACCGACGACGCCTCCACCCGGCAGCCTCCCGGCATCACGGATCGCGGCAATGGCCTTTCTCCCGTGGGAAGAAGACCGAGACGCAGTCCGACCAGCGGGTGCCGGGGAGCCGGAATCCGTCCTCGTCGTCGGCGAACCACCCCGCGGCCACCGGTGTGCGCTCACGTGGCACAGCGCCTCCGCGTGCCACGACCCCGCGACGCCGGCACCCCGACCAGCGTTCTTGACGGGGCGTCAGGCGGGTGCCACGGGTGAGCGGGCAAGGACCGGGTGCTTCCCCGCGGGACCCGCCGCCTGATAGATGCAGGAGACATGACACGACTTTCCGCCGCGGTCCGCGTTCTGGTCACCGCACTCGCCGCGTTGACGGCCACGACCGCCACGACCGCCCCCGCAGCATCCGCCCCGGCGTCGCCGGAGCCCAGGGCCCCGAAGGACTTCGTGGCGCTGAGCAGCGTGGACCCGACGATCATCCAGGAGATCCGCTACTTCACCCCGCACAACTTCGTGGGCGAGCGCGTCGACGGCTACCGGGAGCCGCTGTGCATCCTCACCCGTCCCGCGGCCCGCGCCCTCCACGAGGCCCAGCGGAAGCTGCTGCCCCGGGGCTACTCCCTCAAGGTGTACGACTGCTACCGGCCCCAACGCGCCGTGGACCACTTCGTACGCTGGGCCAAGAACCCCGACGACCAGGCGATGAAGGACGAGTTCTACCCGAACGTCGACAAGTCCCGGCTGTTCGCCGACGGTTACATCGCCGAGAAGTCCGGCCACAGCCGCGGTTCGACCGTGGACCTCACCGTCGTACGGCTCCCCGCCCTGCCGACCCGCCCGTACCGCCCCGGAGAACCCCTCGCCCCCTGCTTCGCGGACCAGGACGAGCGGTTCCCCGACAACTCGGTGGACATGGGCACCGGTTACGACTGCTTCGACACCCTCAGCCACACCCTCGACCCCCGCATACAGGGCGAACAGCGGGCCAACCGGTCGCTCCTCAAGAACATCCTGGAGGGCCTCGGTTTCGTGAACCTCGCCGAGGAATGGTGGCACTACACCTTCAAGCCGGAGGCCCGTCCCGACACCTACTTCGACTTCCCGGTGTCCCGGAGGTCGCTCACCGGCCACCGCTGAACGCCCCCCGGGTACTCCCCGGAGACGCCCCCGCCCCGATCGGCTACAGTCCGCGCGTGTCCAGAACCCAGCCCCCCGGCCCCGGTCCCGTGCCGGACTCCCACTGTTCGAGCTGCGGCACGCCCTTCGGCGAGGGCGTCTCCGGCTGGCCCCGCACCTGCCCGGCATGCGGCACCGCCGCCTACCGCAATCCGCTGCCGGTCGCGGTCGCCCTCCAGCCCGTGTACGACCCGAAGGGCACCGCCCTCGTCGTCATCACCCGGACCATCGCCCCCGCGCGCGGGGGAACGGCCCTGCCCGGCGGCTACATCGACGACCGGGAGGACTGGCGCCAGGCCGTCGTCCGCGAACTCCAGGAGGAGACCGGCATCGACGCGGCGAGCCGGGACGTACGACTCGCCGACGCCATGAGCTCGCCCGACGGGCACCTGCTGCTGTTCGGGCTGCTCCCGGAACGTCCCGCGGAGGGACTGCCGCCGTCGGACGCCACGGACGAGACGGAGGGCCGGCGCCTGCTGCGGCGCGCGGAGGAACTCGCCTTCCCGCTGCACACGCGTGCCGTGCGGGCTTGGTTCGAGGGCCGGTACATCTGACGCGACGCCGTGCCACGGCCCCGTCGGCCGAAGGCCCGGCCGGGAGCCGGGCCATGCCCCGCCCCGCTCAGTCGGGTCCGACCCCGCGGACGCGCACCGGGTGAGGGAGACCGCCGGTGCCGTCCCCGCTCTCCCGCTCGACGACGATCCGGGAACCCACCCAGCTGGCGGTGTACCGCTCGAGGCCCGGCTCCTCCCAGCCGTCGCCGGTGTCCGCGACGACCGTCCCGCCGCCGGCCCGCCCCCTGACGGGCGCCCACACCTCCAGTTCCAGCCCGCCGTCCTCTCCGCACACGGGAATGACGGTGCCCGCGCGGGCGAACACCGGAACGCGGTCCAGGGGCGCGTCGACCACCACCTGGGCAGGCCCGTCGAACGCCCGGCCCGTCGCCGTCTCGTACCAGCGCCCGCCCGGCAGCCGCACCGTACGCCGCTCCACGCCCGGATCCAGCACCGGCGCCACCAGCAGACTGTCGCCCAGCAGGAAGGAGTCCTCGCAGTCGCGCAACCCCCGCTCCTCCGGCGCCGACCACCACAGCGGCCGCACATAGGGAGCCCCGGTACGCCGGGCCAGATGCGCCAGAGTCACGAAGTACGGTTGCAGCCGCCGGCGCTCGACGAGAGCCGCGCGCGCGTGCGCCAGCACCTCGGTACCGGACTCCCACGGTTCCCTGTGTCCTGTCCCCCTCCCCGCGCGGGTGCGGAACAGCGGCAGATGGGCGCCCAGCTGGAGCCACCGCAGATACAGCTCGGGAGACGGATCCCCGCCGGTGCCGCCGACATCCGGCCCCGCGTAGGGGACACCGCACAGCCCGAGCCCCAGCACCAGGGCCAGCGACGCCCGCAGTCCGGGCCAGCCCGTGGCCACTTCCCCCGACAAGGTCCCGCCGTAGCGCTGCATGCCGGCCCAGCCCGAGCGCGAGAACAGGAACGGCCGTTCCCCGGGCAGCAGCGCCCGCAGTCCCTCGTGAGCCGCCCTGGCCATGCACAGCGCGTACACGTTGTGTGCCTCGCGATGATCACCGTCCCGGCCGTCCAGAGAGTGACGGGCCGAGCGGGGGAGCGTCGGCTCCCCGAACGCGGTGAACGACGTCGGCTCGTTCATGTCGTGCCAGAAACCCGCGAACCCCTGCTCCAGCCGCTCCGCGTACAGACCGCCCCACCACGCGCGCACACGCGGGTGGGTGAAGTCGGGGAAGACCACGTCCCCGGGCCAGGACACCCCCTGGACGACATCTCCCGACGCGTCGCGCACGAACGCGTCCCGGACCGTCCCCGCGTCGTACACGGCACGGCCGTCCCCGGCAGGGACCGCAGGACCGACGACCGACACCAGCCGGATCCCGTCCCGCCGCAGCTCGTCGGCCAGGGCCGGCAGTTCGGGGAACCGCTCCTGGTCCACGGTGAACCCCTGGTGGGCGTCGTGGTGGCCGCTGCCGAGGTGGACGGCGTCGAGCGGCAGTCCGTGCTTCTGATAGCCGGCGACGGTCCGCCGCACCTCCTGCTCACCGCCGTCGCCCCACCGCGCGTGATGATGTCCGAGGGCCCACGCGGGCGGCAGCGCGGGCGCACCGGTCAGTGACGCCCAGGCGAGCAGCACCCGCGCGGGAGTGCCCACCATCACCCAGCAGCGCAGCGGACCACCGTCCATCCGCAGCTCGCTGGTCCCCGCCCGGTCGTGCCCGGAGCCGGCGCCCTCCGCGCCCTCCCGCAGCGTGACGGTGCCGTCCCACGAACTGTCGTGGAACGCGAGATGCGTGCCCGCGTCGGCCACCACCAGCTGCACCGGCATCGTGACGGGCAGCGGAGCGTCACCGGGCCCGGCGTCCCGACCGGGACCCGTGTTCCACAGCCGGTAGGTACCGTCCCGCAGCCACGGCCCCGACGCCCGTCCGCCGAGCCCGAAGAACCGGGCGTCGGCACGCACCTCGGACCGCTGCATCCAGCGTGCCGGGCCTCCTGCCACCGGCTCCCACCACCGCGGCGGCAGCTCCCGACGCAGCACCACACCCCCCGGAGTGAGCACCTCCACCGCGCCGTGCCTCGAGACGGCGACCGTCACCCGCTCGGCGACCACCCGCCAGCCGCCGTCGGTGTCCGGCTCCAGCACCGCGCGTGGGTCCGGGTCGGGACAGCGCCCGGCCAGCGCGTACGACGGCTCCGGAGCCGCCCCGTCCCAGCCCCAGAAGACGGCCCCGTTCACGGCGACGCGGATCCGCAGCTCGGAACGGCCGAACCGGACGACACCCCCTCCGGGCCCGGGATCCACCTCCCGTACCGGCCCGGGAGTACGCGCGAGCTCCGCCCCGCGGGGCGGCAGCCCGGTGGCATCGGCCCGCCGCCTGCGCCACGCTGCCCGTACGGTACGAAAACCCTGTGCCGTCCCCACCGAGCCGACCGATCTCACCGAACGCACCAGGTCACGACCGTCCATGGTGCTCACCCTGCCACTGCCGGCACCTCGCAGGCGTGTCGTTCAACTGCCGTTCACCCATGATCGGACCACATCTTCACGACCGGGACTATGTGGGCCGTGCCCTGGTACGGAGGACGATCACGTGGCATCGTCCCTGTCAGCCGCGTCACGCGCACACCCCAGCCCGTGCGCGCAGGACGCACACGACGCGCACAGTCCGGGAGCCGCCCATGTCGACCGTGAACCCCCAACCGCTCTGGCAGCCAGACCCGGAACGCATCGCCCGTGCCCGGATCACCCAGTTCCACACATGGGCGGCCGAGCACCACGGCGCCCCCGCCGAGGGCGGCTACGCGCAACTGCACCGCTGGTCCGTGGACGAGCCGGAAACCTTCTGGAAGGCGGTCACGGAGTGGTTCGACGTCCGCTTCTCGGCCCCCTACGCGCACGTGCTGGGCGACCGCTCGATGCCCGGCGCCCAGTGGTTCCCCGGCGCCACCCTCAACTACGCCGAACACGCTCTTCGCGCGGCCGCGACCCGCGCGGAGGAGCCGGCGCTCCTCCACGTCGACGAGACCCATGACCCGAGGCCCGTCACCTGGACCGAGCTGCGCCGTCAGGTCGGCTCCCTCGCAGCCGAACTGCGCGCCCTCGGCGTACGTCCCGGCGACCGCGTCAGCGGCTACCTGCCCAACATTCCGCAGGCCGTCGTCGCCTTCCTGGCCACCGCGGCCGTGGGCGGCGTGTGGACCTCCTGTGCGCCCGACTTCGGCGCCCGGAGCGTCCTCGACCGTTTTCAGCAGGTCGAACCGGTCGTCCTGTTCACCGTCGACGGCTACCGCTACGGCGGCAAGGAGCACGACCGCCGCGACGTCGTCGCCGAACTGCGCCGAGAACTGCCCACCCTGCGCGCCGTCGTGCACATCCCCCTGCTCGGCACGGATGCTCCCGACGGCACGCTCGACTGGCAGGCCCTCACCTCCGCGGACACCGAACCGGTCTTCGAGCAGGTGCCCTTCGAACACCCCCTCTGGGTGCTCTACTCCTCCGGCACCACCGGGCTGCCGAAGGCGATCGTCCAGTCCCAGGGCGGCATCCTGGTCGAACACCTCAAGCAACTCGGACTCCACTGCGACCTGGGCCCCGAGGACCGCTTCTTCTGGTACACGTCGACCGGCTGGATGATGTGGAACTTCCTCGTCTCCGGCCTGCTCACCGGAACGACGATCGTCCTGTACGACGGCAGCCCCGGCTACCCGGACACGGGCGCCCAGTGGCGGATCGCCGAACGCACCGGAGCCACCCTCTACGGCACCTCCGCCGCCTACGTCATGGCCTGCCGCAAGGCGGACGTGCACCCCTCGCGCGACTTCGACCTCTCGGCGGTGCAGTGCGTCGCCACCACCGGCTCCCCCCTGCCGCCCGACGGTTTCCGCTGGCTGCACGACGAGGTGCGCGACGACCTGTGGATCGCCTCCGTCAGCGGTGGTACGGACGTGTGCTCCTGCTTCGCCGGTGCCGTACCCACCCTCCCCGTCCACGTCGGCGAGCTGCAGGCACCCTGTCTCGGCACCGACCTGCAGTCCTGGGACCCGAGCGGCAGGCCCCTGACCGACGAGGTCGGCGAGCTCGTGGTCACCAACCCGATGCCCTCCATGCCGATCCACTTCTGGAACGACCCCGACGGCAGCCGCTACCACGACAGCTACTTCGACACCTACCCCGGCGTCTGGCGGCACGGCGACTGGATCACCCTCACCTCCCGGGGTTCCGTCATCATTCACGGCCGCTCCGACTCCACGCTCAACCGCCAGGGCGTCCGCATGGGATCGGCGGACATCTACGAGGCCGTCGAGCGCCTACCCGAGATCAGGGAATCGCTCGTCATCGGCATCGAACAGCCCGACGGCGGCTACTGGATGCCCCTGTTCGTCCACCTGGCACCGGGCGCCGTGCTTGACGAGGACCTGACGGGCCGTATCCAGCGGACCATCCGCGAGGAACTGTCCCCACGTCACGTCCCCGACGAGATCATCGAGGTGCCCGGCGTCCCGCACACCCTGACGGGCAAACGCATCGAGGTCCCGGTCAAACGCCTTCTCCAGGGCACACCGCTGGAGAAGGCGGTCAACGCCGGCTCCGTCGACAATCTGGGTCTGCTCACCTTCTACGAGGACCTGGCCCGCAAACGCGCCTGAACCCACCCCGGCCGCCGCGCCCCGACCGCCCGGCCGGACGTCGTTGTCAGTACCCCTGATTACTGTGAGTGAGCATTGATCGACCGTGCAGGGGGAGACATGACGTACACCGACCACCGAACCATGCGACGCGTCCTGCGCCGCGAAATCGCGGGCACCATCGGGCTGCTCACCGACGAACACGACTTCCGCGCCATGCGGCACTACCGGAGCTTCACCTTCGACGACCACCGCACGTACCTCGAGCACGTGGAGGCCCTCCTCAGGACACGTGCCCTGCAGGGCAGCCACACCACACTGGCCCTCTTCGACCCCGAGGAGTACGCGGAGTTCTGCGCACAACGCGGCATCGACCCGGACAGCCACGCCAGCCGCACCCGCTTCACGGCCGAACTCGCGGCCACCGGACCCACCGTCTCCTACGAGGGGCAGCCCCTGACCGACCTCCTGCCCGCCCTCGTCGACGAGGGCGTCCGCCAGGCGACCTGGGAGTACGCGACCATGCTGCTCGCCCGTCTCGGCGCCTGCCCCTCGTGCGGAGAGGACCTGGGAGGCGAGGCATGTGCCCGCGCCTCCCAGCTGATCGTCCGCATCCTCGAAACGACAGGCCCCGGAAGCAGGCACCTCGTCTGCAGCGTCTCCGGACCACCCGAGCCCCTGGTCGCCGTCCTCCAGGCCGACGACAACGGCGGGCGTCTTGAACTGGACGACGCCGAGATCCTCGAATTCACCACGGTGCTGGCCGTCGGTCTCGCCACCGACAGCCCGGGCGGGCTCGTCATGCGGACCACCACCCCGGGCGCCCCCGACCGTGTTCACGGCTGGCGATTGCGGGCCCACGGCCTCGAACCCCTCACCGCGGGCGAGGTGTTCGACGCCTACTGCACCGACGTGGAATCGGGAGACCTCATCCCGCCGGAGTCCAACGTCGACTACTGCGAGCCACCCGGCCTGGGGGAAGGCCTGCCTCCGAGCCACCGCCACTGAACCCTGGACGGGGAGCGGAGGCCGAGGAAAGGGGCGCCCCTCGAGTGGAGCGCCCCTCCGGAACAGCGGCGGCGGTCGTCCGCGCCGCGCGCCCGCCGCGTCCTGCTACTCGCCCGACAGCACGGCCTGAGCGGCCCTGCGGGCCTCCTCGGCGCTGTCCGTCGCACGGGCCGCCGCGGCGGCCCGCTCGCACTGCGCCAGAGTGAACTTCGCCAGCGCCGCCCGCACATAGGGAATGGACGCCGCACCCATGGAGAGGGAGGTGACACCCAGACCGGTCAGCACCGAAGCGAGCAGCGGGTCGGACGCGGCCTCACCGCAGACACCGCAGCTCTTGCCCTCGGCCTTCGCGGCCTCCGCCGACAGCGCGACCAGGTCGAGCAGCGCGGGCTGCCACGGATCCTGCAGCCGGGACACCGCACCCACCTGACGGTCCGCGGCGAACGTGTACTGTGCGAGGTCGTTCGTCCCCAACGACAGGAACTCCACCTCCTGCAGGATCGAGCGCGCCCGCAGCGCGGCCGACGGAATCTCGACCATCGCGCCGAACTTCGCGTGCAGACCCGCCTCACGGCACGCGTCGGCGAAGGCCTTGGCATCCGCGCGGTCCGCCACCATCGGGGCCATCACCTCAAGGTGGACGGGCAGCCCTTCCGAGGCCTTGACCAGCGCCGACAGCTGGGTGCGCAGCACCTCCGGGTGGTCGAGCAGCGACCGCAGACCGCGCACGCCCAGTGCCGGGTTCGGCTCATCCGCCGGGGTGAGGAAGTCCAGCGGTTTGTCCGCGCCCGCATCCAGCACCCGCACGACCACACGGCCCTCGGGGAACGCTTCGAGCACCTGACGATAGGCCGAGACCTGCTTCTCCTCGGAGGGAGCGTTCTTGCTGTCGTCCAGGAAGAGGAACTCGGTACGGAAGAGACCGACCCCCTCCGCGCCCGCCTCGACCGCGGCCGGCACGTCCGCCGGACCGCCGATGTTCGCCAACAGCGGCACCGTGTGACCGTCGGCGGTCGCACCGGGGCCGGTCGACGTGCTCAGCGCCGCCCGGCGCTCGGCCGCCGCGGCCTCGAGCTGCCCCTTCTTCTCCTCGCTCGGGTTCACGAAGATCTCACCGGTGCTGCCGTCGACGGCGATCAGCGTCCCCTCGGCGAGTTCACCGGCACCGGGCAGAGCCACCACGGCCGGCACACCGAGTGCCCGAGCCAGGATCGCGCTGTGACTGGTGGGTCCCCCTTCCTCCGTCACGAAACCGAGCACCAGGGTCGGGTCCAGCAGCGCCGTGTCCGCGGGCGCGAGATCACGGGCCACCAGAACGTAGGGCTCGTCGCTGTCCGGGACACCCGGCATCGGTACACCGAGCAGTCGGGCGACGATGCGGTTCCGCACGTCGTCGAGGTCGGCCACGCGGCCCGCCAGATACTCACCGGCAGCGGCCAGCAGTTCGCGGTACGCGGCGAACGCGTCGTACACCGCACGCTCGGCGGTGCTGCCTTCGGCGATGCGGCGTTCCACGTCCGTCATCAGCTCGGGGTCCTGGGCCATCATGGCCTGGGCTTCGAGCACCGCCTGGGCTTCTCCGCCCGCCAGGGTGCCGCGCGCCATCAGATCGGCCGCCACCGCCTCCACGGCCTTGCGGGCGCGCCCCTGCTCACGCTCCGCCTCCTCGGTCGGGATCTGCCTGGCCGGTGGCTCGAGCACCGCCGTTCCCATGTGCCGAACCTCGCCGATCGCCACACCATGGCTCACGCCGACGCCTTGCAGCGTTGTCTCCATCTCACTGTCTCCGGTAGTGCGGCGTTCCCGCCGCAGTGTGGGTTGCCCTGCCGGCCGTCGGGAGACGGCACCGGTGTCACTTCCAGAGGAAGAGGCGTTCGCCGGCCTTCACCTCGCTGTCGTCGCACAGTTCGGAGAGCGCCTCCACCATGGCGTCCAGGGCCACGACCGGGCACACCGGGGACTTACCGGAGGCCTCGACTGCGGCAGGGTCCCAGCGCACGATGCCCTGACCGCGGGTCACGGTGTCGCCCTTGTTGACGAGCAGCTCGAAGCCGTCACCGTTGAGCTGCACGGTGTCGATGCCGAGATGGGTGAGCACGCCGTGCCCGCTCTCGTCGACCACGACGAACGCGTGGGGGTGCAGAGAGACGACGACGCCGTCGACGGGCGAGACAGCCGTGGAGGGCTCCCGTACGGGGTCGATCGCCACACCCGGGCCGACCATGGCCCCGGAGAAGACCGGATCGGGCACGGAGTCGAGTCCGATCGCCCGTCCTTCGAGCGGGGACGTCACGGTGGTCATGGGAAGCCTCCCAAGGGCGAAGATTCATAGGAGCCCGTCACTGTCGGTCTCGGACGGCGCACTGTGATGCAGCGTATGTCACTGGTAGTGCCGGTTCCGTGCGCGAGGACCGATTGGAGGTCTAGACCACATCTTCTTATCGATTTGCACCCGCTGCACGGCCTCATGTACAGTCGAGGACCTGCTTGGGGCTGAACGACGTGATCTCGCGTCACTGACCCGCAGCAAATCCAACTTGTTGATCCTATCCCGGGGTCAGCCTCTGCGTGTTCGCAGGACGGTGGTCCGGGAGTCGGAAAAACACTGGTAGTGTTGGAAACGTAAGACCGAAGGGAAGCGCCCGGAGGAAAGCCCGAGAGGGTGAGTACAAAGGAAGCGTCCGTTCCTTGAGAACTCAACAGCGTGCCAAAAATCAAC
>NZ_JBHXQZ010000075.1:0-40415 GCF_042717095.1 Streptomyces sp. NPDC058632
GGGCGGTGCGGCGGGGGGCGGCGGTGCCGCCTCAGGGCTCGGTGGGGCGGGTTGCCGGCGGTACCGGCAGCACACAGGTGCCGGTACCACGGGCACCCCGCCCCGCGAGCGCGTTCACTCCCCGGAGGACGACGCCTGACGCACCGGGCCCGCCCGGTCCAGCAGTCCCGTCCGGGCGGCCAGCGCCGCCGCCTCCAGCCTGGAGCCCACGCCGAGTTTCATCAGGACACGCTGCACATGCGTACGCGCCGTGGACGGGGCTATGCCCATGCCCACCGCGATCAGCCGGGTGTCCTCGCCGTCGGCGACCCGGACCAGGACCTCCACCTCCCGCGGGGTGAGCATCCTCAGCAGCCGCTGGCCCTCGTCGTCCGGCTGGGCCGCCGGGTTCAGCAGCTCGCCGAACGCGCCCTGCAGCAGTTGCGGCGCCACCGCGGCCTCCCCCGACCGCGCCTTCATGATCGCCCGTTCGACGCCTTCGATGCGTTCGTCGTGCCGGACGTAGCCGGACGCGCCCGCCGCGAACGCCGCCGCGATCCCGCGCGGGCTGGGCACCGGCCCCAGCACCAGCACCGCCACCTGCGGCCGCTCCCGTTTGACCTTCACCACCGGGTCGAAGATCCCCGGCTCCGCCGGAGCCGCCGTCCCCAGCAGGCACACCTCCGGCGCTCTGCTGATCACCAGATCCGCCGCCCCCGCCACCGGTGCCGCCGCGGCCAGCACCCGGTGCCCCCGCAGCTTCAACGCCGAGGCCAACGCCTCCGCGAGCAGCCGGTGGTCGTCGACCACCATCAACCGCACGCCCATCGATCATCCCCCCAAACCGCGAGCGCACCCCCGTGCGCCGCCTCCCCGGTCCCGGAAGCTACACGCTTGTTCGACGTCGCGCTCCCCCTAGCGGCGAGAATCGCCCCGGATCGCCGAAATTCTCGCATTCGACGGCGATGGGCACCTGAGGAGCGGTACGCGTACGGCCCCGCCCCCGAGCAGGGGCGGGGCCGTACGAACGGGCCTCACGAGCAGACCGGACCGGACCGGACCGGAGGACGGTCAGCCGGTACCGAAAGCGACCGCCAGGTACTCCTTGTCGCCCGAGGACGACTCACTGGCGTACACGTCCGACATGTACAGGCGGCCCTGCGTGTACAGGATCTCGGAGTACTCGGGCGACATCCGCGTCTCCACGTTCCGCACGGATTCCGTCGCCGGGTTCTCCAGCAGCTTGGTCGCCTTGAAGGAACCGCCGTCGATGCTGACGATCTGCCCGCCCTTGTCGTAGGGCGGACGCTTGTACGCGATGACGCTGCCGCCGTCCATGCGCAGCGGGACGATCGTGTAGCCGTCGCCCGCGTCGGCGCGCTGGCCGGTCTGCTTGCCGGTGGCCAGGTCGAAGACGACCACCTCGTTGGTCCGGTTGTACTCGCCCGTGCCGTCGTGCTCCTCGGTCGCGATGTACAGGCGGTCGTTGCCGACGGTCAGACCGGTGCAGTGCTCGATCTTGGTGATGCCGTCGCAGCGGGCCGCGAACTCCTCGCCGGGCGCGGAGATACGGGTCCGCAGCTCGCCGCTCTTGTTGTCGATGGAGAAGAAGTCCGAGATGCCGCTGCCGTCACCGGCGGAGTCGCCGACGTCTGCGGCCACGACCAGCGGGTCGGTGGACACCACGGCCGCGTACTCGATGCCCTCGGACATCTTGTACTCCGAGATCACCTTCCCGTCCTTCGGGTCGATGGTCTGGATGTGCAGCTGACGCTGCTCGTACGAACCGCACTTGCGCACCGCGACCATTTTCGGGCCGCCGCCGTAGCCGGAGTCGTAGCAGGCGTCGGACGTCTTGGGCGACCACAGGGCCTTGCCGGAGGTGATGTCCCAGGCGGCGCCGCCGCTGGTGCTGCCCGCCGCGACGGTGTTCCCGCTGACGGTGACGTTGTTGAAGCTGATCTCCTGGGTGCCGGACTTGGCCGTCTCGGACCACAGCTTCTCGCCGGTGGCGAGGTCGAAGGCCGCGACCTGCGTGCAGCGCTGCGGATCGGTCTTGGTCGGCATCTTCGGCTTGTAGATGACCGCCGTCCTGCCGTCCTCGGTGACGTGGTCACTGGCCTCGCACACCGGTCCGGGCAGGTCGAGCGTCCACAGCTCGCTGCCCTTGACGGCGTCGTACCCGACGACCTCGGCGACGCCGCTCTTGGCGTACACCTTGTCGGTCAGCCAGGAGCCGGAGGTGACGATGGTCGTGGTGTCCTTCGGGACCTCGGGTGCCGGCACCTGGAAGAGGACCTTGGCGGAGGGGTCGGCCGGGGCCTTCTCGTCGCCGCCGGTGGTGTCACCGCCGGATCCGCCGCCCTCGGCGCCCTTCGTGCCGCCGCTGTCGCCCGAGTTCGCCGTGTTCTTCTTGTCGTCGTCGCTGGACGAGGCGTACCAGACACCGCCGCCGACGATCAGGGCGATGGCCACGACCGCCGCCACGATGATCGCCAGCTGCGCGTTGATCTTCCGCCCGCCGCCGGGCCTGCCGGACTGCGGCTGCATCGGCATGGTCGGCTGCTGATAGCCGCCGTAGCCGGGCTGGCCGGAGGGCTGCTGGGGGTAACCGTACGGCGGCTGCGGCTGGCCCGGGTATCCGTAACCGGCCGGAGGCTGCTGCGGATACCCGTACCCGGCCGGAGGCTGCTGCGGGTAGCCGTACCCGGCCGGAGGCTGCTGCGGGTAGCCGTACCCGGGCGGCGGCTGCGGACCGCCCGGCGCCGGAGCGGCCGACGGCGGGGTCTGCGGGGCCGTCTGGGGCGACTGCTGCGAGGGCTGGGGGGCCTGCGGGTAGCCGTAGCCCGGCTCCGGGGCCTTGTTGAGGTCGGGCCCGCCCGGCGCGGACGGCGGCTGCTCCGGCGGTGTCTGCGGCTGCTGCGGCTGCTGCGGCGTCTGCGGCCGGTCGGGCTGGGACGGCTCGGGCGGCGGGCCGAAGCCCGGCTGGTGGGGCGGCTGGGGCGGCTGCGTCATGACGTGGATACCTCGAATGACTCGACGAAGGGGACGGGCGGCGGCGGGAAAGGGACCGGAGGGGGCGAGGGCGCCGGCCGGCCGGGGCCGGCGCGCCTCACCGCTGCTGCGCGCCTCACTTGCCGTAGGCGAGCATCAGCTTCTCCTTCGTCTCGTCGTTGCCGTTCAGCCGGGTCGTCGAGATGTAGAAGCGGCCGTCGACCCAGTCGATCGACTTGCTGAAGAAGCTGTTCTCGATGGACGCGGTGCCCTGCGGGTTCTGCAGCAGCGTCACCGGCTTGTGGCTGCTGCCGGTGGCCGGGACGGAGACGACCCGGCCGCCCCCGTCGTACGACGGCTCCACGTAGGCGATGAGGTTGCCGCCCTCGGCCTTCATGGGCACCATCGAGTCCGACGCGGGGGACTTCACCCGCCACTTCTCCTTGCCGGTGGCGAGGTCGATCGCGACGATCTCGTTGGCCCCGGTGGTCGCCTTGGTGGGCAGGTAGAGGGTGTCTGACTCGACGACGACGCCCTCGCAGCCCTGGAGGTCACGGGCGAGGATGGCCCAGCCGCAGTCGGCGGAGAAGTCCTCGTCGACGTCGACCTGGGAGCGGATCGAGCCGTTGGAGCCGAGCGTGGAGATGTTCCACGCCTTCTTGTCCTCGTTGGTGCTGTAGACGACCACCGGGTCGACGGAGTAGGCGCGCGCGACGCGCCAGCCCTTGTCGAACTTCTGGGTCCACTTGACCTTGCCGGTCTTCGGGTCGAGCTCCTGGACCTCGTCGTGCTCGTTGTCGCCGCCGGCGCCGCAGGACGCGACCTGGATCAGCCGCTCACCGCCCGCGAACCCGGCGGGGAAGCAGGCCTCGCCGTACTTCTTCTTGTCGTACATCTTGTCGCCGGACGTCACGTCGAACGCGGTGCCGGACTGCGAGCGGCCCACCATCAGCGTGTCGCCGCTGAGGGTCATCTCGATGGAGATCACGGAGTCGAACAGCGCGCCGTCGGCGACCTCCTGCGTCCAGCCCTTCTCGCCGGTGTTGAGATCGACGAGCTGGAGCTGGTTGCACTTGGCGCGGTCGCTGCTGCCGCTCATGTACGCGATGACGACCTTGTCGTCGGCCGTCTTCTCCGAGGTGACCGCGCAGATCTTCTGCGGGAAGGCGATGGGTTCCCAGGTCGGCTTGCCGTCGGCGACGTTGTAGGCGGAGAGCTCCTTGTAGGCCGCTTTCACCGCCGTCTTGTCGGTGATCCACATGCCGGGGGCGTCGGCTCCGGAACTCGGCGCGTCGGGCGCCTCCTTGTACCAGAGCACCTTGGCCTCGCCGGACTTGCGGCCCTCGTTGAGGTCCTCGGGGTCCGAGCCGCCGTCACCCTCGCCGTCGCCCGGATTGACCGGGGCGCCGGACGACTGGGGCTTGGGGTCGTCGCCGGTCTGCCGGGCGACGGGCTTCTTGTTCTTCCCGTCGTCGCCGGAGACCGCCCACACGGTGCCTCCGACGACCAGCAACGCCGCCACCGCGGCACCGATGATCATGGCGGGCTTGCCCTTGAAGGGGCTGCCGGAGCCGGATCCGGGCGGCGGGGTGCCGGGCGCGCCCGGGAACTGCGGCTGCGGATAGCCGTACCCCGGCTGCTGCCCGTACGGGCCGGGCTGCGGCGGCTGGCCGTAAGGGCCGGGCTGCGGCGGCTGGCCGTAAGGGCCGGAGGCGTACGGCCCGGAGGCGTACGGCCCCGGCTGCTGCTGCCCGTACGGTCCCGGCTGCGACGGAGGCGGGGTCTGCTGCGGGTAGCCGTACCCCGGCTGCGGCGGTTCACCGGACGGCGCGCCCTGCGGCGGCGTCCGGGGCGGTCCCTGCGGCGGCGGGGTCGGAGCCCCGAAACCACCACCCGACGCGGGCGGGTCCTGCGGTGCTCCGAAGCCACCCTGCGGCGGCTGACTGGGCGGCTGAGCCATCAGCGCGTTCCCCCTTGCTCACTGATTTTTAGCCACACCCTGAGGTACGTGATGTTCCCAGAGTCGTATTCACGCGGTTCTTACTCTTCTCGGACGGGGTCTTTCTATCACCCGGTACCGCCAGGTCACCGGGCCCCGTCCGCCCCTGTTCCCAAGGAAGAACCGGCCCGTGATGCCCTCGTTACGCGCCTCCACGCCCCCTTCACACACCGCACGCCCCGCGCTCTGAGGTGAACGGGGGCGTACGGGGTGCCTGTGCAGGGGGCGCGTGAGGTGTGCGTGGGGGTGCGGGCGGGGTGGGACCGGAAGTCAGGCGTCCTCGGCGAGTTCCAGCCACCGCAGTTCGAGCTCGTCCCGCTGACCCGCCATCTCCCGCAGCTCGGTGTCGAGTTGGGCCACCTTGGCGAAGTCCGTGGCGTTCTCGGCGATCGCGGCGTGCAGCTTCGCCTCCTTCTCGGAGACCTTGTCGAGCTGCCGTTCGATCTTCTGCAGTTCCTTCTTGGCGGCGCGCACGTCGGCGGCGCTCTTCTCGGGAACGGCGTCCGCGGCCGGCTTCGCCGACGAGGCGGCGGAGGGGGAGGCAGCGGAGGTGGCGGCGGTCTCCTCCATCTTCCTGCGCCGCTCCAGGTACTCGTCGATACCGCGGGGCAGCATCCGCAGAGCGCCGTCGCCGAGCAGGGCGAACACCCGGTCGGTGGTGCGCTCGACGAAGAACCGGTCGTGGGAGATCACGATCATCGAGCCGGGCCAGCCGTCGAGGACGTCCTCGAGCTGGGTGAGGGTCTCGATGTCGAGGTCGTTGGTGGGCTCGTCGAGGAAGAGGACGTTGGGCTCGTCCATGAGCAGCCGCAGCAGCTGGAGCCGCCGCCGCTCACCGCCGGACAGGTCGCCGACGGGCGTCCACTGCTTGTCCTTGTTGAAGCCGAACGTCTCGCACAGCTGCCCGGCGGTCATCTCACGCCCCTTGCCCAGGTCGACGCGCTCCCGGACCGCCTGCACGGCCTGGAGCACCCGCCAGGTGGGGTCGAGTTCGGCGACCTCCTGGGAGAGGTAGGCGAGCTTGACCGTCCTGCCGACGTGGATCCGTCCCGCCACAGGCTGGGTCTCGCCCTCGCTGCGGGCGGCCTCGGTCAGCGCCCGCAGCAGGGACGTCTTCCCGGCGCCGTTGACGCCGACCAGGCCGATCCGGTCGCCGGGGCCGAGCTGCCAGGTGAGGTGCTTGATCAGCACCTTGGGCCCCGCCTGGACGGTGACGTCCTCCAGGTCGAAGACCGTCTTGCCGAGCCGGGAGGAGGCGAACTTCATCAGCTCGCTGCTGTCCCGGGGCGCCGGGACGTCCTTGATCAGCTCATTGGCGGCCTCGACGCGGAAGCGCGGCTTGGACGTCCGCGCGGGTGCCCCGCGGCGCAGCCAGGCCAGCTCCTTGCGGACCAGGTTCTGCCGCTTGACCTCCTCGGTGGCGGCGATGCGCTCCCGCTCGGCGCGGGCGAAGACGTAGTCGGAGTAGCCGCCCTCGTATTCGTACACGTCACCGCGCTGCACGTCCCACATGCGGGTGCAGACCTGGTCGAGGAACCAGCGGTCGTGGGTGACGCAGACGAGCGCGGAGCGCCGCTCCCGCAGGTGCCGGGCGAGCCAGGCGATGCCCTCGACGTCGAGGTGGTTGGTGGGCTCGTCGAGGACGACCAGGTCCTGGTCGTCGATGAGGAGCTTGGCGAGCGCGATCCGGCGCCGCTCGCCACCGGACAGCGGTCCGATGACGGTGTCCAGGCCCTTGGGGAACCCCGGCAGGTCGAGCCCGCCGAACAGGCCGGTCAGGACGTCCCTGACCTTGGCGTTGCCCGCCCACTCGTGGTCGGCCATGTCACCGATGACCTCGTGCCGGACGGTGGCCCCGGGGTCGAGGGAGTCGTGCTGGGTCAGCACGCCGAGGCGCAGCCCGCCGGAGTGCGTGACCCGCCCGGTGTCCGCCTCCTCCAGCTTGGCGAGCATCCGGATCAGGGTGGTCTTGCCGTCGCCGTTGCGCCCGACGACACCGATGCGGTCCCCCTCCGAGACGCCCAGGGAGATGCCGTCGAGGAGGGCACGGGTGCCGTACACCTTGCTGACGTTCTCGACATTGACCAGATTGACGGCCATTTCTCTCCTGCCTGGGGGGTCGATCAGTTGTCCAGCGTAGGCCCTGGCGGACAGCGGGCGGGACGCGAGAGGGTCGTCACTCTTCGTGATGACGTGATCGGAAACGGGCGGCTACCGTAGGGGCAGGCAGCAGGATCCCGTCCATGGGAGGAACCATGACCGCCGAGTCCGTAGAGCACCGCCACCACTGGCCGGTGCCGCCCGTGGACGGCTACACCGTGGACGACCTGTTCACACTGCCCGATCTCCCGCCGCACACCGAGCTGATCGACGGGAGTCTCATCACCGTGAGTCCGCAGCGCAATTTCCACGCAGACGTGATCGACCTGCTGGTCAGCGGCCTACGGCGAGACATGCCGAAGAAGTTCAGGGTGAAGCGGGAGATGACCATCGTCCTGGACCGGCGCAACGGACCGGAACCCGATGTGAGCGTGGTCTTCGCCGAGGCGGTCCGTGGCCCTGATCAGACCAGCTACCAGGCCCAGGACGTGCTGCTGGCCGTCGAGGTCGTGTCCCCGGACTCGGAGTCCCGCGACCGTACGACCAAGCCGCAGAAGTACGCCGCCGCCGGCATCCCCCACTTCTGGCGCGTCGAGCGCGACGGCACCGGCGGCAGCCCACTCGTCCACGTGTACGAGAGGGACCCCTTGACCCTCACGTACGTGCACATGGGCATGCACCGTGACCGGATCAAGGTCGACCACCCCTACCCCGTCGACATCGACCTGACCGCCGTCGCCGAGCTCTGAACCGAGCCCTCACACCACCGTCGCGCCCGGCACCGGACCCGACGCCGTACGAACGGTGCGGCAGGTGCCGGAGTCGCGCAGCGCGTCCGTGATCGCCTCCGCCGCCTCCGCGTCCCGGGCGAGGAAGGCCGTGGTCGGCCCCGAGCCCGAGACCAGCGTGGCCAGCGCACCTGCCGCGCGCCCCGCCGCCAGGGTGTCGGCCAGCTCGGGGAACAGCGACAGAGCAGCGGGCTGGAGATCGTTGGAGACGGCGGCGGCGAGCGCGTCGGGGTCGCCCTTCGCGAGGGCGTCGAGCAGGTCCTGCGAGGCCACGGGCTCGGGGATGTCCCGGTCCTGGGCGAGCCGGTCGAACTCCCGGAAGACCGCCGGGGTGGACAGCCCGCGCCGGGCCATCGCGAACACCCAGTGGAAGGTGCCGCCGACCTCCAGCTCCGTCAGCCTCTCGCCCCGCCCGGTGCCCAGCGCCGCCCCGCCGACCAGGGCGAACGGCACGTCGCTGCCCAGCTCGGCGCAGATCTCGAGCAGTTCCCGCCGTGGGGCTCCGGTCCCCCACAGCGCGTCGCAGGCCAGCAGGGCGCCGGCGCCGTCCGCGCTGCCGCCCGCCATGCCGCCGGCGACGGGGATGTCCTTGGTGATGTGGAGGTGCACGTCGGCGTCCCGGCCGTAGCGCTCGGCGAGCGCGAGGGCCGCGCGGGCGGCGAGGTTCGTACGGTCCAGGGGCACCTCGGCGGCGTCCGGCCCCTCGCAGGTGACGCGCAGACCGCCGGCGGAGGGCGTGACGGTGACCTCGTCGTGGAGGCCGACCGCGAGGAACACGTTGGCCAGGTCGTGGAAGCCGTCGGGGCGGGCCGCGCCGACCGCGAGCTGGACGTTGACCTTGGCGGGCACGCGGACGGTGACGCTCACGCGACGGGCTCCTCGGACTGCTCGGGCTCCTTGGACTGCTTGTGCTCGGCGATGCGCGCGAACTCCTCGACGGTCAGGGACTCGCCGCGGGCCTGCGGTGACACCCCGGCGGCGACCAGGGCGGCCTCCGCCGCCGCGGCCGAGCCCGCCCATCCGGCGAGGGCCGCCCGCAGCGTCTTGCGGCGCTGGGCGAAGGCCGCGTCGACGACGGCGAAGACCTCGCGCCGGGTGGCGGTGGTCTTCGGCGGCTCGCCGCGGCGGACGAGGGAGACCAGGCCGCTGTCGACGTTGGGCGCCGGCCAGAACACGCTCCGCCCGATGGCGCCGGCCCGCTTGACCTCGGCGTACCAGTTGGCCTTGACCGAGGGCACGCCGTACACCTTCGAGCCGGGCGGGGCGGCGAGCCGGTCGGCGACCTCCGCCTGGACCATGACGAGGGTGCGCTCGATGCTCGGGAAGGTCTCGAGCATGTGCAGCAGCACCGGGACGGCCACGTTGTAGGGCAGGTTGGCGACCAGCGCGGTCGGGGCGGGTCCCGGCAGCTCGGTGACCCGCATCGCGTCGGAGCGGACCAGCGCGAACCGGTCGGCGCGCTCCGGCATCCGGGCCGCGACGGTCGCGGGCAGCGCGGCGGCCAGGACGTCGTCGATCTCGACGGCGGTGACCCGGTCGGCGGCCTCCAGCAGCCCCAGGGTGAGCGAGCCGAGCCCCGGTCCGACCTCGACGACCACGTCGTCGGGGCGGACCTCGGCGGTGCGCACGATACGGCGGACCGTGTTCGCGTCGATCACGAAGTTCTGGCCGCGCTGCTTGGTGGGCCGTACGCCGAGCGCGGCCGCGAGTTCGCGGACGTCGGCGGGGCCCAGGAGGGCGTCGGGGGTGGGGCTCGTCACGGGACAAGGGTACGGGGCGCGGGACCCCGCAGGTCACGCCTGTGGATAACCGAAGGCCCGTGCCGTGTTCGCCGCGAGGGACGTGGCGAGGGTGTCCTCGTCCGTGCCGCGTACGGCCGCCATGGCGCGCACGGTGACGGGCACCAGATACGGGGCATTGGGCCGGCCGCGGTAGGGCACCGGTGTCAGGAACGGGGCGTCGGTCTCCACCAGGAGGAGCTCCGGCGGGGCGACGGCGAGGGCGTCGCGCAGGTTCTGGGCGTTCTTGAAGGTGACGTTGCCGGCGAACGACATGAAGTACCCGGCGCGGGCGCAGGTCTCCGCCATCTCGGCGTCCCCCGAGTAGCAGTGGAAGACGGTGCGCTCCGGTGCGCCCTCCTCCTTGAGCACGCGCAGCACGTCGGCGTGGGCGTCGCGGTCGTGGATGACCAGGGCCTTGCCGTGCCGCTTGGCGATCTCGATGTGGGCGCGGAAGGACCGCTCCTGCGCCTCCTTGCCCTCGGGCCCGGTGCGGAAGTAGTCGAGTCCGGTCTCGCCGACGCCCTTGACCTGGGGCAGCGCGGCCAGCCGGTCGATCCCGGCGAGCGCCTCGTCCAGGGCCGCGTCCCCGCCCGGCTCCCGCGCGCCCTGCCGCGACCAGCCGTCGGGGTCGCCGTGCACGATGCGCGGGGCCTCGTTCGGATGCAGGGCGACGGTCGCGTGGACGCTGTCGTACGCGGCGGCCGTGTCCGCTGCCCAGCGCGAGCCCGCGAGGTCGCAGCCGACCTGGACCACCGTCGTCACACCCACGGACGCGGCCTTGGCGAGCCCTTCCTCCACCGTGCCGGACTGCATGTCCAGGTGGGTGTGCGCATCCGCGACCGGCACCCGCAGCGGCTCCGGAAGCGGCGGGGCGGCGTTCTGGTCGGAGGTGTTCGAAGGCATGCCCCGATCCTACGGAAGGCCGTGCACGCACCGTCCGCGCCCGAAGGGGCGCGGGACCGCACCGGTCTGCGGCTCCGCCGCGTGGGCGCGCCCGGCCACACCCCGCCGTCGTCGCGCGACGAAGCCGGCCTCCGGCGGCGCCGCCCGCCCCCGCTCACCCCGCGGAGCGCTTCGCCGCCACCACCGCGTCGAAGACCTCCCGCTTGGGCACTCCCGCCTCCACCGCGACCGCCGCGATGGCCTCCTTGCGCCGCTCCCCCGCCTCCTCGCGCACCCGTACCCGGCGCACCAGCTCGGCGGCGTCCACCTCCCCGGGCCCGTGGTCCGGGGCGCCTTCGACGACGACGGTGATCTCACCGCGTACGCCCTCGGCCGCCCATGCGGCCAGCTCGGCCAGGGGACCGCGCCTGACCTCCTCGTACGTCTTGGTCAGCTCACGGCAGACGGCGGCGCGGCGCTCCGTGCCGAACACCTCGGCCATCGCGGCGAGGGCGGCGTCGAGCCGGTGCGGGGACTCGAAGTAGACGAGGGTGCGCCGCTCCCCGGCGACCTCCCGCAGCCGCCCCAACCGCTCCCCGGCCTTGCGGGGCAGGAACCCCTCGAAGCAGAACCGGTCCACGGGCAGCCCGGACAGGGCGAGCGCGGTGAGTACGGCGGACGGTCCGGGCACGGCGGTGACCTTGATGTCCCGCTCGACGGCGGCGGCGACCAGCCGGTAGCCGGGGTCGGACACGGACGGCATCCCGGCGTCCGTCACGAGCAGCACGCGGGCGCCGCCCGCCAGTTCCTCGACCAGTTCGGGCGTGCGGGCGGACTCGTTGCCCTCGAAGTAGGAGACGACCCGCCCCTTGGGGGTGACGCCGAGCGCCTGGGTCAGCCGCCGCAGCCGCCGGGTGTCCTCGGCGGCGACGACGTCGGCACCGGCCAGTTCCTCGGCGAGCCGGGGCGGAGCGTCGGAGACGTCGCCGATGGGGGTGCCTGCGAGTACGAGGATTCCAGTCACGCCTGTCATCCTCCCAGCACCGGCGCACCCGCAAGAACGGTCCGCGCCCGCACCCGGCGCGCCCCCGTGGCCCCCGCGCCCCCGCGGCCGGGCGCACCCGGGGCATACCGGGCCCATCCCTCCTATGCACGGGACTCGCACGGCGCAGTTCCCTACGATGGCGCGGTGACGAGTACCACGTCCTCCACGGACACCCGGCAGGAACAGCCGCCGCAGGACCAGCAACCGTCGTGGCAGCAGCGGCTGAGCCGTTTCGGCTACACGGCGAGGCCCGGGGGCGACGTCCGCGACCGCCTGGTCCCGCCGTACACGAAGCCGTCCGGCAGACTGTGGACGGCGCTCGGGGTGCCGCCGGCCCTCGGCGAGAGGATCACCCGCTGGTCGGCCTGGGGCGGTCCGCTGCTGGTCACGCTGGTGGCGGGGGTGCTGCGCTTCTGGGACCTGGGCAGCCCCAGGAAGGTGATATTCGACGAGACGTACTACGCGAAGGACGCGTGGGCGCTGGTCCACCGCGGTTTCGAGGTCAACTGGGACAAGAACGCCGACAACCTGGTCCTCTCCTCCGGCGGGGACGTCTCGATCCCGATCGAAGCGGCGTACGTGGTGCATCCGCCGGTCGGGAAGTACGTCATCGGGCTGGGCGAGCTGATGTTCGGGTTCGACCCGTTCGGCTGGCGGTTCATGACGGCACTGCTCGGCACGCTGTCGGTGCTGATGCTGTGCCGGATCGGCCGGCGCCTGTTCCGTTCGACGTTCCTCGGCTGCCTGGCGGGCGCGCTGATGGCGGTGGACGGGCTGCACTTCGTGATGAGCCGCACCGCGCTGCTCGACGGGGTGCTGATGTTCTTCGTGCTGGCGGCCTTCGGCTGCCTGGTCGTCGACCGGGACCGGGCGCGGGAGAAGCTCGCGGCCGCGCTGCCCGTGGGCACCGACGGCAGGACCCTGCCGGACGCGCACATCGCCGGGACCGCGCGGCTGGGCCTGCGGCCGTGGCGGCTGGCGGCGGGGCTGATGCTGGGCCTGGCGTTCGCCACGAAGTGGAACGGCCTGTACATCATGGCCGCGTTCTGTGTGATGGCGGTGCTGTGGGACGTCGGCTCCCGCCGGACCGCGGGCGCCCGCCACCCGGTCCGGGCCGTCGTGCGGCGCGACCTGGGCCGGGCGTTCCTGTCCACGGTCCCCGTCGCCCTGGCCACCTACGTCACGTCCTGGATCGGCTGGTTCCTCTCCGCCGACGACGGCAGCGGCGGCTACTACCGCGACTGGGCGGTGACCGACGGCAAGGACAGCTCCTGGTCGTGGCTGTTCCCCGACTGGTGGCGCAGCTTCTGGCACTACGAGACCCAGGTGTACGAGTTCCACGTCGGCCTGTCCTCGCCGCACCCCTACGAGTCCAACCCGTGGAGCTGGATCGTCGCGGGCCGCCCGGTCTCGTTCTTCTACGAGTCCCCCGCACCCGGAGCGGACGGCTGCCCGGCCGACGTGGCCGAGAAGTGCGCCGGCGAGGTACTGGCCCTGGGCACGCCCCTGCTGTGGTGGGTGGGCTGCTTCGCGCTCCTCTACGCCCTGTGGCGCTGGTTCTTCCGCCGCGACTGGCGGGCGGGCGCCATCGCCTGCGGCATCGCGGCCGGCTATCTGCCCTGGTTCTTCTACCAGGAGCGCACGATCTTCTTCTTCTACTCCATCGTCTTCCTTCCCTTCCTGTGCCTGGCGGTGGCGATGCTCCTGGGCGCGCTCGTCGGCCCGCCCCGGACAGGTGACACCCGCCGCGTGGCAGGTGCCACGGCAGCGGGTGTCCTGACCCTCCTGATCGCCTGGAACTTCATCTACTTCTGGCCCATCTACACGGGCACGTCCATCCCGATCGAGGACTGGCGGGCCCGGATGTGGCTCGACACGTGGGTCTAGCCGGACAGACGCACCGGGAGGGCGCGGCAGATGTGCAGTCCCCTCAAGATCACCCGTTCGTGCCCCACCGACCAGCAGGGATGTGCGTCCAGCGTTCACGATGCCGACTTCTCGTTCACGTCTCGTCCAGAGCCGACTAGCGCCTCGGCTCTGCTGCGGTCCGCGCAGAAGCAGAGGAACATGGAAGGCAAGCGACCGAGGAGGCCTGTCATGAAAACCGGAGACTCGGCCTACGAACCGTGGCTGTACTCTCACACGCCCTCGCAGGCTGAAGGCGAGCGTGACGATCCTGCCGAACGCGCGGCCATGCACCCGGACGTCCCCAGGACCGAGCCGTCCCAGGCGGAGGGCGAGCAGGTGGACGACACCGGGACGGCATGACCGCTGCCAAGAGGTCGCCCTCGCTCCCTCCGATCCGCGTTTCCGCAGACCGATCGACACCATCGACCGGTACCGCGCCGGGTTCGACGACGCGTACCTGCCCGAGCCGGCCGCCCTCGTTCTGGCCGAGCCCTGGAAGGCCGGCGAAGGCCTTCGGCGCTCCGCCCGCCACTGAACCCCTCGTCGCCGGCCCGCACCCGCCCCGGTCCTGACCCGGGGCGCCGCGACGGGTCCGTGCGCGCCGGCCTTCGCAGCGCCTGAGGAGGGCTCCGGGGCGGGGCGTACGGGGCACCCCGGAGGATGAACGTCCCTTCATCCGTTCGAGGATGAGCCGAGCGCGAACAGATGTCGTTCCGGCCCAATCTCCTTTCGGACAACAAAGAGCAACTGTCATCCCTGCCATCACTCCTTGTGCGTAAAGTGCTCACTCGCCGAACTTTCTGAACACGTTCAGAAGACGTGGGAGGTCCGGTGGGGAGGGGGGAGCGCCCGATGGGCAAGGGGGTCAAGGCGACCGTCGTCGGCGGTGTGTTCGCGGTGATGGTGGGTGGGGCCGGGTACGGGGTCTACAACATCGTGTCGGCGGTGAACGGCGACGGGAGCGGCGGCGGTTCGGAAGCGGCCGTGACGAAGAAGTCCGGTCCGCCGGACAAGGAGGAGGTCGAGAAGGCGAGCGCGACGTTCTTCGCGGCCTGGGAGGAGGGGCAGGCGACGCAGGCGGCCTCGTACACGAACAACGCCGAGGGTGCCGCCCCGCTGCTGGCGGCCTACGGCGAGGACGCCCACATAGCCGATGTCGAGATCACGCCCGGCACGGTCTCCGGCACCACCGTGCCGTTCCGTGTGAAGGCGACCGTCTCGTACGACGGGAAGTCCGAACCGCTCGCCTACGAGAGCGAACTGACCGTGGTGCGCGGTCAGACCACCGGGCGGGCGCTGGTCGACTGGGAGCCGTCCGTCGTCCACCCGGAACTCGAGGACGGCGACACCCTGGTCACCGGGGAGTCCGCGCAGCCGCCCATCGAGGCCGTGGACCGGGACGGCACGGTGCTGACGGAGGACGACCACCCCTCCCTCGGACCGGTCCTGGACACGCTGCGCGAGAAGTACGGCGACAAGGCGGGCGGCACCCCCGGCATCGAGCTGACGATCCGGCACGCCGAAGGCGCCGCCGGTGAGGCGGGTGCCGCCGACTCCACGCTGGTGACGCTCGCGAAGGGCGAGCCCGGCAAGCTGCGGACGACGCTCAGCGCGGGCGTGCAGGCCGCCGCGGAGAAGGCGGTGAAGGAGTTCGCCGAGTCGTCGGTGGTCGCCGTGCAGCCGAGCACCGGCGAGGTGCTGGCCGTGGCCAACCACCGCGCGGACGGGTTCAACGCGGCGTTCCAGGGGCGGGTCGCCCCCGGCTCCACCATGAAGATCATCACCGCGGCCATGCTCATCGACAACGGCGTGGCCTCGATGGACGGCCCGGCGCCCTGCCCGCCCACCGCGACCTGGCAGAGCCAGACCTTCAAGAACCTCACCGGCATGGAGCCGAACGAGGGTGCCACCCTCGCCGACAGCTTCCTGCGTTCCTGCAACACGGCCTTCATCAAGCTCATCGACGAGAACCCGCTGACCGACGCCTCGCTCACCCGGGAGGCGCAGGAGCGGTTCGGGCTCGGCCGGGACGACTGGGCGACCGGCGTCGTCTCCTTCGACGGCAGTGTCCCCGCGGTCAGCGGCCCGGACCGCGCGGCGAACGCCATCGGCCAGGGCCAGGTGCAGATGAACCCGCTGAACATGGCGTCGGTGACGGCCACCGCCATCACCGGCACCTTCCGCCAGCCGTACCTCGTCTCCCCGGAGCTCGACGGCCGGCAGCTGGCGCAGGCGAAGGGTCTGCCGGCGGGCACCGCGAGCCAGGTGAAGCAGATGATGCGCCTGACGGCCACACAGGGCACCGCCGCGCAGGCGATGTCCGGGCTCGGTGGCGACATCGGCGCGAAGACCGGCTCCGCCGAGGTCGACGGCAACGCCACCTCCGACAGCTGGTTCACCGGCTTCCGGGGCGACGTCGCGGCGGCGGCCATGACCCAGCAGGGCGGTCACGGCGGCGACGCGGCCGGTCCGATTGTCGCAGCTGTGCTACGAGCGGGTGGCTGACCGCGACGCGCGGAAGACGGGACTCTAGGCTGGTGGCCGTCATGGGCATGTGAGCGCCGCACGAACACCAGGCCGGTATGACGGTACGACCACCCGCCTACCGGCCTGTCGGTTTGTCGGCCTGTCAGCCCGGCGGATGCGGACTTTGCGGAGGATCGGACAGCAGTGGGCAACAGAAAGCGCGTCGCCGAGCGACGGAAGACCAACCCCGCCGTGCTCGGCGGAGTGATCGCCGTCGTCGTCGGGGGTGTCGGATTCGGTGCCTACGCTCTGATCGCAGGCGGGTCCGGGTCCGAGGAGGACACCCGGACCTCGACCACCCAGCAGGCCAAGGCCAAGAGCGGCCCGCTGTCCGCCGCCGAGGTCACCGACGCGGCCGACCGCTTCCTCACCGCCTGGCAGCAGGGCAAGGTCGGCGCGGCCGCCGACGCCACCGACGACCCGGAGGCGGCCGCCGCCCTGCTCACCGGCTACGCCAAGGACGCCCGCGTCGAGGACGTCACCCTCACCGCCGGCGCCCGCACCGGCGCCGAGGTCCCGTTCTCCGTCAAGGGCACGGTGGCGTACGAGGAGATCGCCGAGCCGCTGGCGTACGACAGCAAGCTGACCGTCGTACGCCGGGACGGGGACGGCGAACCGCGGGTCGCGTGGCGGCCCGCGGTCGTGCACCCCGACCTCAAGGACGGCGACAGGCTGGTCACCGGGAAGACGGACACCCCGCCGATCAAGGCGCTGGACCGGGACGGCGGCGAGCTGACCACCGAGGACTACCCGTCCCTGGGTCCGGTCCTCGACGGGCTGCGCGAGAAGTACGGGAAGACGGCGGGCGGCCAGGCCGGCATCGAGCTGCGGGTCGTCCGCGGCGAGGAGTCCAAGAAGGCGAAGGCCGCCGACAAGACCGTACTGGAGGTGAGCGAGGGGACCCCCGGGACGGTGCGGACCACGCTGGACCCGGCCTTCCAGGCGGCGGCCGAGGAGCAGGTGGCCAAGAAGGCCAAGTCGTCGGTGGTGCTGATGCGGCCGTCGACCGGCGAGATCCTCGCCGCCGCGAACGCCTCGCGCGGGTTCAACACCGCGTTCCAGGGGTCGCTGGCCCCGGGTTCGACGATGAAGGTGCTCACCGCCTCGCTGCTCATCGAGAAGGGTCTCGCGTCCATCGACGAGAAGCACCCGTGCCCGAAGTACTCCAGCTACGGCGGCTGGAAGTTCCAGAACCTCGACAAGTTCGAGATCAAGGGCGGTACGTTCCGCGACAGCTTCGGCGCCTCCTGCAACACCGCCTTCATCAGCCAGGCGTCCGAGCTGAAGGACGACGACCTGACCAAGCAGGCGCAGGAGGTCTTCGGGCTCTCGCGCAACGACTGGCAGATCGGCGTCCCGTCCTTCGACGGCTCGGTGCCCGTGCAGAAGGACGCCTCCATGGCGGCCTCCCTGATCGGCCAGGGCGGGGTGCGGATGAACCCGCTGAACATGGCGTCGGTGTCGGCGACCGTCAAAACGGGCGAGTTCCACCAGCCGTACCTGGTGTCGCCGGAGGTGGACGGCCGGAAGCCGGCCACCGCCTCGCGCACCCTGTCGGCCAAGACGGTGACTCAGCTGCGGCAGCTGATGGCCTACACCGCGACCAGCGGCACCGCGGCGGAGGCGATGGCCGGGGTCGGCGGCGACAAGGGCGCGAAGACCGGCTCGGCCGAGGTCGACGGGCAGAAGAAGCCCAACGGCTGGTTCACCGCGTACCGCGGGGACCTCGCCGCGGCGGCCGTCGTACAGGCGGCCGGCCACGGCGGCTCGACGGCGGGCCCGATCGTGGCGAGCCTGCTGAAGCTCGGCGACTGACCGGTCCGGGGGCCGGCCCGCGGACCGGAGGGCCGTCCGGCACCGCCGGAACGGTCCGGCAGTGCGGAACGGCCCGTCAGTGCCGGAACGGTCCGTCAGTGCGGGACCGGCTCGGCGGCTGCCGCGGCCACGTGCGTGCGCCGCAGGAACCGCGTCAGGGCCTTCGTCTCGAACTGCACCATCGACACTCCCTGCGCCGAGTGGAACTCCACGACCACCTGCACCCGGCCGCACGGCCACACCTGCACGTCACCGCTGCCCGCAAGGGCGCGCAGTCCTTGTTCGAGCAGCTCGCGGGGCAGGCTCCACTCATGGCCGGCGGGGCCGGGGAGCCTCACCCGCACGGTCCGGGGGTCGCGCCCGGGGTCGTAGCTCAGCCTCACCGGCACTGCTCGGCCCGCGGACTGCGGGGGGTCCGCGTCCGTGACGATCTGGGCGCGTGCGTACTGTTCGACTACGTTCATGGGTGGCCCCTCACGGTGCGCTACCTGCACGAAAGCCGTTTACCCGCCCCGCTCCCCAATATCGCACAGATTCCGGAACCCGACTCTCCGCATGCGAACGGCCACCGGATCGCGGCCACAGGCACCCGGTCGCGCCTGACCGGCCGTCCTCTCCCTCAGAGTGAGGAATCCCAGGCGGACGGCCGCTGTTGCACCTCGTGTCGCAGGCGAGGGGTGCCCGGCGGCCGGCAAAAGCGTAGAAAATAGCACGGAAAGGACCGACGGACGTGGGCGTCGAGGTGCACGGCACGGTGACCGAGGGCTTCGAGCCGGTCAGGGAAGCGTTCGTACGGAACTTCGCGCACCTCGGAGAACGGGGCGCGGCCGTCACTGTGTACCGGGACGGGCAGCGGGTCGTCGATCTGTGGGCCGGGACTAAGAACGTCGACGGCGGTGAGGGTGCCGGCGGTGAGGGTGCCGGCCCCGAGCCGTGGGAGCGGGGCACGGCCCAGCTCGTCCGCTCGGCGACCAAGGGCGTCGCCGCCGCCGTGCCCCTGCTGCTGCACCAGTACGGCGAGCTGGACCTGGACGCGCCGGTCGGCCACTACTGGCCCGAGTTCAAGGCCCGGGGCAAGGAACGGGCCCTCGTCCGGCACCTGCTGAACCACCGGGCCGGGCTCCCGCTCCTGGACCGCCCGCTCACCCCGCGGGAGGCGCTCGACCCGCTGCGGGGCGCCGAGGCCGTCGCCGCCCAGGCACCCCTGTGGGAGCCGGGCACGGACCACGGCTACCACGCCCTCACCTACGGCTGGCTGCTCGACGAGCTGGTACGACGCGTGACGGGCGGCCGGGGCGCCGGTGAGTGGATCGCGGAGCGGATCGCCGCTCCGCTGGGGCTGGACTTCTGGCTGGGCCTGCCGGACGCGGAGGCCGGCCGGGTGGGAAGGGTCGGCCCGGTCGAGGGACCCGAGCCGTCCGGCGCGCTGCGCGCCCGCCCCAAGCGTTCGGTCACCGAGGCCTACGGCGACCCCGCCTCCGTCACCCGCCGGGCCTTCGCCGCGATCGACCCGTTCCCGGACCACAACGAGCCGGAGTTCCGCGCGGTGCCCCACCCCGCCGCCAACGGCATCGCGACGGCGGACGGCCTGGCCCGCTTCTACGCCGCGCTCATCGGGCGGGTCGACGGCGTACGCCTCTTCGAGGCGGCCACCGTCGAACGCGCCCGCGCCGAGGAGTCGGCGGGCCCGGACCGCGTCCTGATCGTCGGCACCCGCTTCGGCCTGGGCTACATGCTGCACGGGAGCGCCTCGCCCCTGCTGGCCCCGGGTTCCTTCGGCCACCCCGGCCGCGGCGGCTCCCTCGGCTTCGCCGACCCGGACACGGGCATCGCCTTCGGCTACGTCACCAACGGCTTCCGCACCACCGTGACGTCGGACCCCCGCGCCCAGGCCCTGATCCGGGCGGTACGCTCCGTCGTCCTCGGCCGGCCCGTACACCGCCGCTGAGGCGTCGTGACTCGGACGTCGTGACTCGGACGTCGTGACTCGGACCTGGTGACTCGGGCCTCGTGAATCAGACGTGGATCGGGTGCGAGGTCCGCCCCGACATCGCGTCGATCTCGTCGTGCGCCTTGGTCAGCAGTTGCATCGCGAGCTCGTTGAGCGCCCTGGCACCGGCGACCTCCTCCCCGACCCTGGGCTGGTTCTCGTCGACCCGGTGCCGGCTCGCGTGCCCGTGGCCCCGTACCTCGGTCCCGTCGGGCAGGCGAACCAACGCCACCGCCCGCGTGTGCTGTTCGTCCTCCATGAACTCCATCTCGACATGCCACCCCACCGTGGTGCGCATGGTGTCCGTCATGACGATCACCTCCGGAATACCTAGTTCCAGGGTGCGCCCCGCACCGGTCCTCCGCACCTGCCCGCCGAACGACATGTTCGGGGGCCCGTCGGTCCCTCCCCACGAGCGGGCCCCAAGCAGCCCGCCTGCCCTCCCGGGCGCGGCATCAGCCCCGTCCCGACGACCAGCGGCCCGGGCGCGGCGAGGCGCGGGGCGCCGAAGCGCTCCTTGAGGAGCAGGGCCCCGATCGCAGCGCCGACGAGGACAGAGGACTCCCGCGGGGCGGCGACTGGCAGGGTTCTTCAGGTCCGGCCCCACAGGACCACACGGGCGGCCCGAGTCACTTCGCGACGTGTGCAGGGAACAGTGCCCACGGCGTGCGAGCGACGGTGAGGTGCGAGGCGTACCTGCACAGGGCCGTCCGGGCGGAGACGGAAGCCGGCGAGGGCCCCCCGTTCCCACGGGGAGCCCTCACCGGCTGGTTCCGCGGTGCGGTGCGGCTGTCAGACGCGGACCAGGTCCCGGTCGTCGTCCGGGCTGCCGCCCTTCTTCTCCGCGTCGGAGCGCAGGCCCTCGCCCTCGACGTCCACGTTGGGCAGGATGCGGTCCAGCCACTTCGGGAGCCACCAGGCCTTCTTGCCCAGCAGGGCCAGTACCGCCGGCACGATCGCCATGCGGACGACGAACGCGTCGAAGAAGACGGCGATGGCGAGGCCGAAGCCGATCATCTTGACCATCGCCTCGCTGGAACCGATGAAGCCGGCGAAGACCGCCATCATGATCACCGCGGCCGCGCTCACCACACGGGCGCCGTGCCGGAAGCCGGTCACCACGGCCTGGCTCGGCTTCTCGCCGTGGACGTAGGCCTCCCGCATCCGGGTCACGAGGAACACCTCGTAGTCCATGGCCAGTCCGAAGACCACGCCGACCATGAAGATCGGCATCATCGACATGACCGGGCCGGTCTCCTCCACGCCCATCAGGCCGGACAGCCAGCCCCACTGGAAGACCGCGACCACGGCGCCCAGCGCGGCCATCACCGAGAGGAGGAAGCCGAGGGCCGCCTTCAGCGGGACCAGGATCGACCGGAAGACCACGATCAGCAGCAGGAACGCCAGGCCGACCACCAGGGTCAGGTACGGGAGCAGCGCGTCGTTGAGCTTCTGCGACACGTCGATGTTCATCGCCGTGGCACCGGTGACCAGGACGTCCGCGTCGGTGTCGGCCTTGACGTCCGCCCCGGCGTCCCGGATGTCGTGCACCAGGTCCTCGGTGGCGACGGAGGAGGGCTTGGAGTCCGGGACGACGGTGATCGTCGCCGTGTCTCCGGCCTTGTTGGGCGCCGCGGGGCTCACCGAGACGGCGCCGTCGAGCGCCTTGATGTCGTCACCGGTCTGCCGGAAGACGGCGTCCGGGTCGTCGCTGTCCTTGGCGTCGACCACGACGACGAGCGGGCCGTTGAATCCGGGGCCGAATCCTTCGGAGAGCAGGTCGTAGGCGCGGCGCTGGGTGGTGGACGTCGGCTGCGAGCCGTCGTCGGGCAGGCCCAGTTCGAGGGAGGACGCCGGTATGGCCGCCGCGCCGAGGCCCACGACGCCGAGCAGGAGGACGGCCACGGGACGCCGCACGACGAAGCTCGCCCAGCGGGTGCCCAGGTTCGGGCGCTGCGCCCGAACCTGCGGCTTCCTCTCCTCGTTCTCGTTCTTGTGCCCGCGCGGCCTGCCCTTCTCGCCTGCCGCGCGGACCCTGCGGCCCGCGTAGCCGAGCAGCGCCGGGACCATGGTGAGGGCGATCAGGACGGCGATGGCGACCGTGCCGGCGGCGGCGATGCCCATCTTGGTGAGCATCGGGATGTTGACGACCGACAGGCCGACGAGGGCGATGACGACCGTGAGGCCGGCGAAGACGACCGCGGAGCCCGCGGTGCCGACGGCGCGGCCCGCCGCGTCCTCGCGTTCCCGGCCCTCGGCCAGTTCGGCGCGGTAGCGGGAGACGATGAACAGCGCGTAGTCGATGCCGACGGCGAGGCCGATCATCATGGCCAGGATGGACGTGGTCGAGCCGAGTTCGAGCGTCGAGGCCAGCGCGGTGATGCTCGCGACGCCGATGCCGACCCCGATGAGCGCGGTGAGCAGCGGCAGACCGGCCGCGACCAGTGAGCCGAAGGTGATGACCAGGACGACCGCGGCGACACCGATGCCGATGATCTCGGCGGCACCGGTCGCCGGGACGGTCTGAAGCGCGTCACCGCCGATCTCCACGGTCAGGCCGGCGTCGCGGGCGCCCTCGGCGGCGTCCTCGAGGGAGTCGCGCGAGGAGTCCTCCAGCTCCATGCCGGAGACCTGGTAACTCACCGAGGCGTAGGCGACGGTGCCGTCCTTGCTGACGCCTCCGCCCGCGTACGGATCGGTGACGCGGGCGACCTCGGAGCCGTCGGAGAGTTCCTCGACGGTGTCCTGGACGATCGCCTTGTGGCCGGCGTCGGTCATCTTCTCGCCGGCGGGTGCCTTGAAGACGACACGGGCGGTCGCTCCGTCGGCACTGGTGCCGGGGAAACGTTCTTCCAGCACGTCGAAGGCCTTCTGGGCCTCGGTGCCGGGGATGGAGAACGAGGTGTTGCCGGCGACGGGTGCGCCGGCCGCGCCGGCGCCGGCGAGCGCCAGCAGCGCCACCCAGAACAGGGCTACGAAGTGCCGTCGCCCGAAGGCGAAGCGGCCGAGCCGGTACAGCAAAGTGGCCACGAGGGAGTACTCCCGGTCAGGTCGTGTGTGGTTCGGGGCAGGGGAGATCGGCCCGACGACGTGAGCGGTGGCGTCCGTCAGGTGGTAGGGGTGGTGCTGGTGGTGTTCGCCGACCGGCGGGGTCCGGTCAGCGAGGGGACACGCCGAGGGCGGGGAGCACCACGGCGTCGATGTACGAGGTGAGGAACTCCCGCGTGGGCGGCAGGTCGTCGATCAGCGTCCTCGTGGCGAACGCGCCGATGAGCATGTGCACGATGTAGGCCAGCGCCGGGTTGTCCGGGCGGACCTCGCCGCGCTCGACCGCACGCCGGACGATCCCCTGGAACTCCTCGACCTCGGGTTCCACGAGCAGGTCCTTGAAGGCCCGCCGCAGGTCGTCGTTCGTGTGCACCGCCATGGCGAGCGCCCGCATCAGGGCGGCGTTCTGCTCCATGACGCAGTCGTCCTCGCGGCCGATGATGCCGTGCAGGTCGCCCCGCAGGGAACCGGTGTCGACGTCGCCGATGCTGCCGGGCTTCTGGTGCCGCATGGCTCTGACCACCAGCTCGGCCTTGCCGCCCCACTGGCGGTAGAGGGTGGCCTTGCTGGACCGGGTGCGGGCGGCCACGGCGTCCATGGTGAGGGCGTCGTACCCGACCTCGCGGAGCAGGTCGAGCACGGCCGCGTACAACTCGGCCTCGCGCTCGGGGGTGATCCGGCTGCGCCGCACGGTCGCGACCTCGGTCATCCCGCTCACCTTCCCACTCCCTCGTCCCCGTCAGGGGTATCGCCGCGTCACACGGCACACGTCCGTACCCATGGTGCCGTACGTGTGCCGTCGCGTACGCGGATTCGTACGCGATCCCGTGCGCGGATTCCCACATGACGAATGTACCCGGGACTCCATGAAAACGAAACCGTTTCGTACGTGTGCTGGGTCACGGCCGGGAATCACCGCGCCCTCGCACGAGTTGCTGCGGCCCGTCCCCCGGAAAAGCATGGGGTGGTGAGCTATCTGCGCCTGCCGCACCTCAACGGTGACCTGCTGTGCTTCGTGGCCGAGGACGACCTCTGGCTCGCCCCGCTCGACGCCACGGGCGGCCGGGCCTGGCGGCTCACCGTCGACCGCACCAAGCTCGGCCATCCCCGCTTCTCCCCCGACGGCCGCCACATCGCGTACACGAGCTGGCGCAGCCTCGCCCCCGAGGTCCACCTGGTCCCGGTGGACGGCGGCCCCGGACACCGGCTCACCTACTGGGGCAGCTCCGACACCCGGGTCTGCGGCTGGGCTCCCCCGAACGGGAACGGGGGCGCCGAAATCCTCACCGTCGCCTCGCACGGCGAGCCGTTCTCGTACTTCACCTGGGCCTACAAGCTCTCCCCCGACGGCAGTCCGGGCCGCAAACTGCCCTGGGGCCCGGTGACCGACCTCCAGGCCGCCGACGTCGACGGGGAACGGCAGACCCTGCTGCTGACCGGCACCCCACCGCACGAACCGGCCTCCTGGAAGCGGTACCGGGGCGGGGCGACGGGCAGGCTGTGGCTGCACGGACGGCGCCTGCTCGGCGGGACGGACGGAGCGGACGCATCGGGTGGGGGCGGCGGCGCCGAAGGCATCGACGGGCATCTGCACTCCCCGATGTTCGTCGGCGGCCGGGTCGCCTTCCTCTCCGACCACGAGGGCGTCGGCAACCTGTACTCCGTGGCGTACGACGGCTCCGACCTGCGCCGTCACACCGATCATGACGCGTTCTACGCCCGCCACGCGTCCAGCGACGGCACCCGGGTCGTCTACCAGTGCGCCGGTGGCCTGTGGATCGTCGACGACCTGTCCCCGGGCTCGGTGCCGCGCCGGCTCGACATCACGCTGAGCGGGCCGCGCGCGGGGCGGCGCCGCTACCAGGTGCCCGCCGCCCACCACCTGGACGGCATCTCCGTGGACGAGACGGGCCGGGCCAGCGCCGTCGTCGTACGCGGCAGCCTGTACTGGCTCACCCACCGCGACGGCCCCGCCCGCACCCTCACGGACACCCCGGGCGTACGGGTGCGGCTGCCGGAGATGCTCGGCGCGGGCGGGCGGGTGGCGTACGTGACGGACGCCGACGGCGAGGACGCCATCGAGATCGCCTCCCTGCCCCGGGCGAGCGGTCACCGCCCCGCACTCCGGCTGGCCTCGGGGGAGCTGGGCCGGGTACTGGAGATGGTCGCCGACCCGGACGGCGGGCGGCTGGCCGTCGCCTCCCACGACGGACGCCTGCTGCTCGTCGACACCGGCGACGAGGACGGGGAGGCCGACGAGGCAGAAGGCTCCGGCGGCGGCTCCGGCGCTGTTCCCGTCCACCGGGTCACCGAGCTGATCCGGTCCGGCAACGGCCCCGTGCGCGACCTCGCGTTCTCGCCCGACGGCGGGTGGCTGGCCTGGTCGCACCCCGGTCTCGGGCGGTCGCTGCGGCAGATCAAACTGGCCCGGATGAAGGACCGGTTGGTCATCGACGTCACCAACGGCCGCTTCGAGGACGAGAATCCGGTCTTCACCCGGGACGGCCGCTACCTCGCCTTCCTGTCCTGGCGCGGCTTCGATCCGGTGTACGACGTGCACACCGGCGACCTGTCCTTCCCGCTGGGCTGCCGCCCGTACCTGGTGCCGCTGTCGTCGGCGACCCCCTCCCCCTTCGCCCTCAGCCCCGAGGGCCGGCCGGCCGCCGGGGGCCTCGACCCGGTGGAGGCCGAGGACACCGAGGACATCGGCGACAGCGGGGCGGTGACCGTCGAGACCGAGGGCCTGGAGAACCGGGTCACCCCCTTCCCGGTCGCCGCCTCCAAATACTCCGCGCTGCACCCGGTCGCGGGTGGCGGGCTGGTCTGGCTGCGCTGGCCGATCTCGGGCGCGCTCGGCGAGACCTTCGCCAACCCGGACGACACCAGTGGCCGGCCGACACTGGAGCACTTCACCATCAGCCGGGCGAAGAAGTCCGAACTCGTGGAGCACCTCGACTTCTTCGCGGTCAGCGGCGACGGCACCCGGCTGGTCGTCGCGGACGAGGGCGAGCCGCGCGCGGTGCCCGCGACCGAGCCGGGCGACAGCGACTCCACCGTGTGGATCGACGTCCGCCGCATCCTGCACGAGGCCGACCCGGGGGCCGAGTGGCGGCAGGCGTACGAGGAGGCGGGGCGGCTGACCCGGTCCTACTTCTGGGATCCCGGCATGTGCGGCATCGACTGGGACGCGATGCTCGCCCAGTACCGTCCGCTGGTCGAACGGGTCGCCTCCCCGGACGAGTTCGCGGACCTGCTGCGCGAACTCCTCGGCGAACTCGGCACGTCCCACGCCTACGTCACCGCCGCCCGCCGCAACGAGGGCCCGCCGCACTACCAGCGCCGCCAGGGCTTCCTCGGCGCCAACCTCGTCCTTCGCGAGGGGGGTTGGACGGTCCGGCGGATTCTCCCCGGTGACTCCTCCGATTCCCGGGCCCGCTCCCCGCTGGCCGGCACCGGCATCCGTGAGGGCGCCGTCCTCACCCATGTCGACGGCCGCCCGGTGGACCCGGTCACCGGACCCTATCCGCTGCTCGCGGGGGCGGGCGGTACGACGGTGGAGCTGACGTTCACCCCGGCCGAGGGCGCGGGCCCGCCCCGCAGGGTCGCCGTGGTCCCGTTGATCGACGAGCGCCCCCTGCGCTACCAGGACTGGGTGGCCAAACGGCGTGCGGTGGTGAGGGAGTTGAGCGGCGGCCGGTGCGGCTATCTGCACATCCCCGACATGGGCGGCTCGGGCTGGGCCCAGTTCAACCGCGATCTGCGTATGGAGGTGTCCCGTCCGGCCCTGATCGTGGACGTGCGCGGCAACGCCGGGGGCCACATCAGCGAGCTCGTCGTGGAGACCCTGACCCGCACCATCCTCGGCTGGGACCTCACCCGCGACGCCCAGCCCGTGTCGTACGCGGCCAACGCCCCGCGCGGGCCGGTGGTCGCCCTGGCGGACGAGGCGACCAGCTCCGACGGCGACATGATCACGGCCGCGTTCAAGCTGCTGGAACTGGGACCGGTGGTCGGGCAGCGCACCTGGGGCGGGGTCGTCGGCATGACCGGCCGGCACCGGCTGGGGGACGGCACGGTGATCACGGTGCCGATGAACGCGGCCTGGTTCGACGCGTACGGCTGGTCGGTGGAGAACAAGGGCGTCACCCCCGACCTGGAGGCCCTGCGCACCCCACTGGACTGGGCGGAGGGCCGGCACGCCGTACTGGACGACGCGGTCCGACTGGCCCTGGAACTCCTGGAGTCCGAGCCCCCGGCCACTCCCCCGACCTACGGCGACGTCCCCGACCGCTCCCGCCCGAAGCTGCCGCCGAGGACGTACGGGGGCTGATCGGACACGACGGGAAAGGGGCGCCTCCAGGAGGAGACGCCCCTTTCCCGCTCAGCTCACGACGTCAGGACCGGCGGCCCTGGTCGCTGCGCTGGTCGCGACGCTCCTCGGACTCCTGCTGCCGGCGACGCTGCGGCGGGTTGTCCGAGTCCTCCTCGCGACCGCGGCCGCGGTTCCGGTGCTGCTCCCCGGCCTCGCCCATCTTCTGCTTGGCCTGGTCCTGCATCCGCTCGGACTTCTCCTGGAACTGGTCCTTCATACCCATGTGGGTTCACTCCCGTGGGGGTGTGGGGGCTGTTGCCCGACCAGATTCACACGGGCCATCACCCTGCGCATGTCGATCAGTTACGCAGCGTGGTCCGACACTGTTCCGGGCCCGGCCGACTGCTGTTCCGAGCCCGGTCCGGGCCCGGTCCGGTGCTGTTCGTCGGCGGTGCCGCCGGCCCCGACCAGCCCCGTCCGCATCCCGGTGAGCCGGTCCGCGAACCGCCGCACCTCGCGCTGCCCGACGGTCCCGATCATGCCGGGCAGGTAACCGCGTACCCCCTGCATCCCCCGCAGCCACCACTGCCCGTACACATGGCTGGAGCGCCGTTCGATCCCGGCGACGAGCCGGTCCACCGCGGGACCCAGCGGGTACGTCTTGTTCGTCGGCCACGGCAGCCGCTGCCGCAGCTCCCTCATCACCGTGTCCTGGTCGGCCCCGCGCACCATGTCCGTGTCGGTCCACGACAGATAGCCGACGCCGACCCGCACACCCCGGTGTCCGACCTCGGCACGCAGGCTGTGCGCGTACGCCTCCACACCGGACTTGGACGCGCAGTACGCGGTCATCATCGGGGCCGGGGTGATCGCGGCGAGCGAGGCGATCTGGAGCAGGTAGCCGCGGCTCTCGGTCAGCAGCGGCAGGAACGCGCGGGCGGTGACGGCCGACCCGATCAGGTTGACCTCGATGACCCGCCGCCAGGACTCCGGGTCGGAGTCGGCGAACGGACCGCCGTTGGCCACACCGGCGTTGGCGACGACCACGTCGACCCGCCCGAAGCGTTCCTTCACCTCCGCCGCGACCCGGGTCATCGCCTCGTGGTCGGTGACGTCGGCGTGCCAGTGGTCGCTCTCGCTGTGCAGCCGCGCCGAGACCTGCTTGAGCCCGTCCGGCTCCAGTCCGACCAGCGCCACCTTCACCCCGCGCGCGGACAGCTTGCGGGCGAGCAACTCCCCCACCCCGCGCGCCGCTCCGGTGACGACGGCGACCTGGCCTTCGAGACGGCCCCTGGTCATGCGCTGTCCACTCATGCGCTCTCCTCGGCAGGTGCGGCGGGTGCAACCGGTGCGGCGGGTACGGCGGGTGTGGCAGGTGCGGCGGATACGGCAGGTGCAACCGGTACGGCAGGTGCAACCGGTACGGCAGGTGCGGCGGGTGTGGCAGGTGCGGCGGGCACGGCGGGTGCAACCGGTACGGCAGGTGCAACCGGTACGGCAGGTGCAACCGGTACGGCAGGTGCGGTGGAGGTGTGGGAGGCGACGAGTTCCCGGATCCGCGCGGTGACCAGGTCGGGCGCCTCGACGGGGGTCATGTGGCCGACGCCGGGCAGTTCGGTGAGCCCGAGGCAGTGCGGCAGTTCGGCGGCGATCGCCCGCGCGTGCACCGGCGGGGTCAGCCGGTCCGCGGTACCGGCGACGACGGCCGTGGGCACCCGCAACTCCCGTACGCCATGGCCGAGATCGAGCAGGTCGAGCACGTGCGACCAGGAGTGGCGGACCGTGCGCGGGCAGGCGTGCACGATGCGGGCGCACGCCTCGACCATGTGCGGCGTCGAACCGGGCCCCATCGTGGCGTACTTGAGGATACGGCGGGCGGCCGGCGTGACGGGCCCGAGCGGGGCCCGGGAGCCGAGGACGCGCCGGGTCAGCCAGGTCCGTACCCGCCCCGGCCCGATCGGCAGCACCGTCGACTCGGCTACCAGCCGTGAACTGCCGGTGCTGCACAGCAGCACGGCCCCCGCGTGCTCGACGAAGGCGGGCCGGGCGGACGCGGCCATGACCGCCATGCCGCCCATGGAGTGCCCGGCGATCACGGCCTGTTCGCCGGGCGCGAGCGTGGCGGTCAGGACGGCTTCCAGGTCGTCGGCGAGCGCGTCGGTGGTGCAGTCCCGGCTCGCGGGGGTCCGTCCGTGGCCACGCTGGTCGTACGCGATCACCCTGTGGTCGGGGGCGAGTTCGCGGATCTGGGCCGCCCAGAAGGCGGTCGAGCAGGTCCAGCCGTGGGCGAGGACGACCGCGGGCACCCCGTCGGGCCCGTGCACCTCGACGTGCAGCCGGGTGCCGTCGGCGGAGACGGCGGTGAGTTCACGGGCGGGGACGGGCGGGGCGTAGGGCCCCGCGGAGACATGCGCCGGCCGGCTCACGCGACCACCTCGGCGCTCTCGTGGGGTGCGGCGTCCTTCTTCCCGGGCGCCGCCCGCAGAACGGTGTACTCGGCGAGGTCCACGCGCCGGGTGGCCCGCCGGAACTCGGCGGTCGTACCCGGCCAGACGGTGGTGTTGCGGCCGTTCGCGTCCAGGTACCAGCTGGTGCAGCCACCGGTGTTCCACACCGTGCGCTTCATCCGCTCCTGCACCCGGTGGTTCCAGCCGCGGACGGCGCTGGGGCGGGCGTCGAGGGCGACCCGGCCGCCGAGGACGTCGAGTTGGCGGAGGTAGTCGGCCAGGTAGTTCAGCTGGGACTCGATCATGAGGATCATGGAGGAGTTCCCGAGGCCGGTGTTGGGCCCGATGAGCGTCATGAAGTTGGGGAACCCGGCGGCCGCGGCACCGCGCAGCGCCTCCATGCCGCCCGTCCAGGACTCGGCGAGGGTCTTCCCCTGCGCACCGACGACCCGCTCGGCGATGGGCATGTCGGTGACGTGGAACCCGGTCCCGAACACGATCGCGTCGACCTCGGCCTCGGCCCCGTCGGCCGCGACGACGGTCGGCCCGCGGACCTCGCCCAGCCCGCCGTCGACGACCTCGACGTTGGGCTGCGCGATCGCCGGATAGTACGTGCTGGACAGCAGGATGCGCTTGCAGCCGATGCGGTAGTCGGGGGTGAGCCGGGCGCGCAGGGCGGGGTCCTTGATGGCGCGGGCCATGTTGCGCTTGGCCAGTTGCTCCACGAAGCCCAGTTCGCCCGGGTGCTTGGTGAACGCCTGGACCTGCAACTCCCGTACACCCCACAGCAGTCCGCGGCGCAGCTGGGTGGTGAAGGGCAGTGCCCGGTGCAGGGCCCGTTCGGCCCCGCCGATGGCCCGGTCGACGCGGGGCAGGACCCAGGGCGGGGTGCGCTGGAAGAGGGTGAGGCGGGAGACGAGCGGCTGGACGGCCGGCACGATCTGGATCGCCGACGCGCCCGTGCCGACCATGGCGACCCGCTTGCCGCGCAGGTCGTAGTCGTGGTCCCAGCGGGCGGAGTGGAAGACCTTGCCGGGGAAGGTGTCGAGCCCCGGGATGTCGGGGACCTTGGGCTCGGACAGCGGCCCGGTGGCGGACACGACCACATCGGCGCTGAGGTTGCCGCTGCTGGTCTCGATGTCCCAGCGCAGCCGCTCCGTGTCCCACACCATCCGCTTCACCTCCGAGTCGAAGCGGATGTGCGGGCGCAGCCCGAAGACGTCGGTGACGTGCTCGAGGTAGGCGCGGATGTGCTCCTGCCCGGAGAAGGAGCGCGGCCAGTCGGGGTTGGGTGCGAAGGAGAACGAGTACAGGTGCGAGGGCACGTCGCACGCGCACCCCGGATAACTGTTGTCCCGCCAGGTGCCGCCGACGGACCCGGCCCGCTCCAGGACGACGAAGTCGGTGACCCCTTCGCGCCGCAGCCGCACGGCGGCCCCCAGCCCGCCGAACCCGGACCCGATCACCGCGACCCGTACGTGCTCGTGCTCGTGTTCGTGTTCGTGTTCGGCCATCCCGAAGCCTCCAGCCCTTACGCACCGCAGAGAACCTTGCCAGTGACCACTGGCGCAATGGGGAGAGTAGGACAGTCGGCTACTGATGGGTAGGGGGCACGCAGGAAAAAGTTACCGCCGGTACGCCCTCGGGGGCCGCGCTCGTCGTGCCCACGCGAGTTCGACAGCAGGGCCTAGGCTGCTGACGTGGCAGAGGAAGCGGAACCCAGGGGCGAGCGGCGCGAGTACCGCATGGAGGAACTGGCCCGTCTGGCCGGCATCACGGTGCGCACGCTGCGCTTCTACCGCGAACGCAAGCTGATACCGCCGCCCCGCCGCGAGGGCCGCATAGCCTGGTACGACGACCACCACCTGGCCCGGCTGCGCACGATCACGGCGCTGCTGGAGCGCGGCCACACCCTGAACGGCATAGCGGAACTCGCCGAGGCCTTCGACCACGGCCGCGACGTCGGCGAACTCCTCGGCATGGACACCCCCACCGAGGAAACGCCGGTCCGCCTCACCCCCGAGGAACTCGCCGACTACTTCGCGGGCGACGTCACCCCGGAGAACCTGGCCGCCGCGATGGACCTCGGCTACCTCGGCACGGACGGCGGGGAGATCGTCCACATCAGCCGCCGCCTGCTGGACGTCTCGTCCGCCCTGGTCCGCGAGGGCATCCCGCTCGCGGAGGTGCTGCGCGCGGGCCGCGAGGTCCGCACCCACACCGAGGCCATGGCCGACCTCTTCACCGAACTGATCCTGCGCCACGCCTCCGCGGAAGCCGTGCAGCGCCTGCGCCCCCTGACCCGCAGCGTGGTCGACGCGGAACTCTCCCTGGCGATGGACCGCCGACTGCGCAAACGGGACTGACGGCTGTCAGCGGTCGTAGACCACCGTCACCGGCGCGTGGTCCGACCAGCGTTCGGCGTGCGTGGCAGCGCGTTCCACGTAACCCTTGACCGCGCGGGCGGCCAGCCCGGGGGTGGCCACGGCGAGGTCGATGCGCCACCCTGCATCGTTGTCGAAGGCCCGCCCCCGGTACGACCACCACGAGTACGGCCCCTCGACCTCCGGATGCAGCGCCCGCACGACGTCCACGTACCCGCCGTCGGCCGGGTCGAGGACCCGGCCCAGCCACTCCCGCTCCTCGGGCAGGAACCCGGAGTTCTTGGTGTTGCCGCGCCAGTTCTTCAGGTCGGCCTGCTCGTGCGCGATGTTCCAGTCCCCGCAGACGACGACCTCACGGCCGCCGGCGGCGGCCCGCTCCCTCAGTCCCTTCAGGTACGCGAGGAACTCCCCCATGAAGCGCATCTTCTCGTCCTGCCGCTCGGTGCCGACCTCGCCGGAGGGCAGATAGAGCGAGGCGACGGTGACCCCGGGGAGGTCCACCTCCACGTACCGCCCGCTGCCGTCGAACTCGGCCGACCCGAAGCCGACCTGGACGCGATCGGGCGCACGCCGCGTGTACAGCGAAACCCCGGCGCGCCCCTTCGCGGCGGCGGGCGCGTGCACCACATGCCACCCCTCGGGCTCCCGGACGTGCCCGGGCAGTTGCTGCGGCTCCGCGCGCACCTCCTGCAAGCACACCACGTCGGCGGAGGTCCCGGCCAGCCACTCCACGAAGCCCTTCTTGGCGGCGGCACGCAGTCCGTTGACATTGACGGAGGTCACAGTGAACATCAGGGCACGATACCGGCACACTGGACGGGGCCCGAAAACGGATCCCTCACGTCTCCCGGATTGATCTACCTTGCTTCGCATGAACATCCGCCGCGTCTCCTACGACCACCCCGACGCCGTCAAGCTGAACGACGAGGTCCAGGCCGAGTACCACGTCCGCTACGGCGACGGCGGCGACGCCACCCCCATGGACCCCGCGGACTTCCAGCCGCCGAACGGCATCTACCTGATCGCCTACGACGAGAACGACACCCCCGTCGCCTCCGGCGGCTGGCGCGTCCAGAACGCCAACGGCGAGGGCAACCGCGACGGGGACGCCGAGCTGAAGCGGATGTACGTGATCGAGCAGATGCGCGGCCGGGGCCTGGCCCGCCGCATCCTGGCCGCCCTGGAGGAGGACGCCCGCGCGGCCGGCCGCCTGCGCATGGTCCTGGAGACGGGCACGAAGCAGCCGGAAGCCATCGCCCTGTACACCTCCAGCGGCTACGGGCCCTGCGAGAAGTTCGGCTACTACCGCTTCGAGGCCGACAGCCGCTGCTACGCGAAGGCGCTGTAGGGAGCGAACGACGATCCCGGGGCTGCCGGCCTCCGGTCACCACCGGTCACTACCGGAAGACCTCCCCCGCGATGATCCGAAGGGCTTTGGGCATGGACCTCGTCGTCACTGGCCGGGTCTCGTTTCCCGCCCCCTGCAGCGGATCCTCGACGCCTCTTCCATGAGCGCCTTGGTCTCGGTGATGTCGGTGGACTCTTCCGCGCGATGGTGGAGGCCGGCCGTGTGCGCGTCGAACTCCGGATCCCGTGCATCGCGTACTCCCCCGCCACCGGGCCATGAACGCAGGCACGGTACTGATGTCGTACGCGTCCGCGACGGCCCACTTCCCGTGTTCCTCGAAGTCGGGGAGGAGTCGGGGCGTACTGAGCGATAGCAGCGCGCAGCGCCTTCGGGGCCCGCTCGGGCACGGACGGAATGAAGGGCGGAGCAGTGACGGATCGAGGTCACCGGTGGCAATCGTGTCCGGTGCCTCCTGGACGCAGCCCGGGAACCGTACTGGAGCACCTTTGCCGGCACAGGGCATCCCGTCGGCCACGGACCGCCGACGGGATGAGATGACGACCAACGCCGGCCTCTCGAGGTTCGCACCACACGAAGAAGCCCCCGCCGGTTTCCCGGCGGGGGCTTTCAGCTGCGGTGGACCTGTGGGGATTTGAACCCCAGACCCCCTCGATGCGAACGAGGTGCGCTACCAGACTGCGCCACAGGCCCTTGCAACGAGAGAAACCTTAGCACCCCGATCGGGGTGCTCGGAAATCCGTTGCCGGTGGGGGGTCACCTGCGGTTTCGGGGGGTCACTCGTTGGCGGCGCGGGGGCGGTCGCCGTCCTCGTACTGGTCGAACAGCGGGGTGCGGCCGCGCTCGCGGGCCCGGCGGGCCGAGGCCGCCGTGGGGGTCCCCCCGCGCGAGCGCCTTCGGGCGGGGGGGAGGGCGTCGGTGCGGCCGGGGTCGTCCGGGTGGCCGTCCTCGTCGTCTCCGGCACCCTCCGGGTCCTCCGCGTCGTCGGACGCGGCGGCCTCCTCCGGGCCCGGGGCCATGGAGCTCGAGCGGGCCGAGCTCCAGGTGTCCGGGGCGCCGAGGTCCACGTCGCTGGTGGCGCGCGGGGCGACCGGGGCGGTCACGTACGTGGGCAGCGGGACCGGGACCGGGTCCCAGCTGTCGCCGCCCTGGCCGGGACGCCGCTGGCGCTCGCGCTGCTGGTCGACCCACTCGGCGTGGTCGGTCTGCTCCACGAGGGCCCGCCGGTCGGCGGCCAGCGCGGAGAGACCGGGGTCGGTGGCAGGGTTCACGCCCGGTTCGAGGGCCGGTCCGAAACCCTGTTCGGGTCCCTCCGGTTCGTCGGCGTCCGTGTCGGCGGCGGACGGGCGGCGGCGCGGCTGGCGTTCGCGCTCACGCAGCCGCTGCGCCGCGGCCTCGGCCTGGCGGCGGTCCATCTGGTACGCGAACCGGCGGAGCTCCTGGGAGCGCAGGTACGCGATGTAGACGCTCAGCAGCACGGCCGGCACTCCGGGCGCCCACAGGAACGCGAGTCCGCCGACCGCCGCGACGACCGCGCCGAGGGTGAAGGCGACGAAGAGCAGGGTGGTGGTGCGCCGACGGCGTGCGAGCACCTTCGAGCGCCGGGCGCGTGCCGCGGCGGCCTGGGCCGACGCGGACTGCCGGGCGGAGGGCCGGTCCGGCCCGGCGGGCTGCGCCCTTCGGGGGTCCCGTTCGCGGCGGGCGGACGGGACGCGCTCACGTGCGGGACGGGACCCGGGGCCGCGCCGGTCCGGCCGCTGCGCGGGCTGCTGCTCCCGTACGGGCGCCTGCACCTGCGGGCGGGTCTGGGACACGGCGAAGGCCCGGACGTCCACCGAATCGGTGACCGCGTCCGGGTCGTGGGCGCCCTGCTCCTCCTCGTCGGTGGAGCGCGCCCGCAGGTCCTTGGCGTACCGGCGCTCCATGCCCGCCCGTCCGGACAACAAACGGATGGCCGTGCTGAAGCGTTCCGTCGGACGGGCTTCGTTCAGCTCGTCCTGCCTACGGAGCCACATCGGCACCAAGTAGGCGGCCCAGGCCCCGACAATGACTGCGTAGATGAGGCCGCTGCTGCTCACGCCTCACACGGTAGAGGGGTTTAGGTGGGGCCATCCGCCAATTGGACCGGTGTGTCGCACGATCCGGCTGATATCTCGAACTTTTTTGGATCGATGCGATCAGCAGACCGCCCGAAACGCGAAACTCCCCGCCTTCACCGGCTTCGGACGGGCGCCGGACGATCGAATTCGAACGTTTATTCAATTACCGGGGCTGTGCGGGATTCCGGGATTACGCCACTCGCCCTCCGGCCGCGCACGCCGGGAGCGTTCCCGTTGCCAGCGGCCGAGCAACCCCTCGGGCACCTCTTCCGCCGTGAGCGCGAAGACGAGGTGGTCGCGCCAGGCTCCGTCGATGTGCAGATAACGCGGGCGCAGCCCCTCCGCACGGAATCCGAGTTTCTCCACGACCCGCAGGCTGGGCGCGTTCTCGGGACGAATGCACACCTCGACGCGGTGCAGCCCGACCGTAAGGAAACAGTGGTCCACGGCCATCGCCACGGCCGTCGGCATGACTCCGCGGCCGGCCACCGCCTCGTCCACCCAGTAGCCGACGTGACCCGAGCACATCGAGCCCCAGGTGATCCCGGCGACCGTCAACTGGCCGACCAGAAGCCCCTGGTACTCGATGACGAACGGCAGCATCCGGCCCGCGTGCGCCTCGGCCCTCAGATGGCGGACCATCTGGCGGTAGGTCGGCCGGTGCACGACCGGACCGGCGGGGGTGGGCGGCGGGATGGTCGCCTCCCAGGGCCGCAGCCAGTCACGGTTGCGGCGGTTGACCTCGCGCCAGGCCCGCTGGTCGCGCAGCTTTATGGGCCTCAGGACGACGTCGCCGGCCGTCAGCTCCACGGGCCAGGCCGGGCTGTTCAGCTCGCACCCCCGCCACTGGCCCCCGGCCCGGGGTGGTCACCGCCGCGCAGTTGGTCGACCGCGTGCTTCAGCAGCGGCTCCAGGACGGCGAGACCGTCCTTCACCCCGCCACGGGACCCCGGCAGGTTGACGATCAGGGTCCCGCCCTCCGCGACCCCCGCGATGCCCCGGGAGAGGGCGGCCGTCGGCACCTTGTCCCGGCCGTACGCCCGGATGGCCTCCGCGATGCCGGGCACCTCGTGGCCGATCACCGCGCGGGTCGCCTCGGGGGTGCGGTCGGTGGGCGAGATGCCGGTGCCGCCGGTGGTCACGATGACGTCGTATCCGGCCTCGGTGCCCGCGCGCAGCGCGGCCTGCACCGGGTCGCCGTCCGGGACCACCTGGGGACCGTCGACGGCGAAGCCGAAGCGCCGCAGGCCCTCGGCGATCAGCGGGCCGCCCGTGTCCTCGTAGACGCCGGCGGCGGCGCGGTTGGAGGCGGTGATCACCAGGGCGCTGTACGGCGCGAGCAGTGCGCCCCCGACGGATGTGTCGAGTGTCATGCCCTGCTCCAGTCGCCCGATGCGCCGCCCGTCTTCTCCTCCACCCGAACGTCCGTGATGACCGCCTTCTTGTCGACCGCCTTGACCATGTCGATCACGGTGAGCGCGGCGACCGAGACCGCGGTGAGCGCCTCCATCTCGACGCCCGTGCGGTCCGTCGTCCTCACGGTGGCGGTGATCTCCACGGCGTCGTCCGCGACCGACAGGTCCAGTGTCACACCGGACACCGCCAGGGGGTGGCACAGCGGGATCAGGTCGGGGGTGCGTTTGGCGCCCATGATGCCCGCGATCCGCGCGGTGGCCAGGGCGTCTCCCTTGGGGACCCCCTCGCCCCGCAGCAGTTCGATCACCCGGGGCGAGACCAGGACGCGGCCGGTGGCGCGGGCGGTGCGCGCGGTCACGTCCTTGCCGGAGACGTCGACCATACGGGCGGCGCCCGCCTCGTCGATGTGCGTCAGACGATTCTGGTCAGGGGGTCCGGGGGTGTCCCCCCGGGAAGGCACGGTCATGAGTGTGGCGCTCCCGGTCCGGGCCCGCCGCGGTGCGGCGCACGGGCCTGCTGTGCGCGACACGGTACCGCCAACCCGTGCGGGTCAGCCGAGCAGGATCACCTCGACATCGGCGCCGGAGACGACGGACTCGGTGTCCTCGGGGACGACGATCAGCGCGTTCGCCCGGGCGAGGGCGGCCACCAGGTGGGATCCGGCGCCGCCGACCGGGGTCACCTCGCCGTCGGCGTACCGGCCGCGCAGGAACTGGCGGCGGCCCCTCGGCGAGCTCAGCGCCCCGCCCGCGGTGAGGGTGGCGCGCGCTCTCGGCCGGTGGACGTCCGTGAGGCCCATCAGGGTGCGGATGGCGGGACGGGCGAACAGCTCGAAGGAGACGTACGAGGAGACCGGGTTGCCGGGGAGGGCCAGCAGCGGGGTGTGGTCGGGGCCGATGGAGCCGAAGCCCTGGGGCTTGCCGGGCTGCATGGCGAGCTTGCGGAAGTCGATGCCGCTGCCCGGCTCGTCCTCGTCGCCGACGGACGACAGCGCCTCCCTGACGACGTCGTACGCCCCGACGCTCACACCGCCGGTGGTGACCATCAGGTCGGCGCGCACCAGCTGGTCCTCGATGGTGTCCCGCAGGGTGTCGGCGTCGTCGGCGACGGCACCCACGCGGTAGGCGATGGCGCCGGCGTCGCGGGCGCAGGCGGTGAGGGAGAAGCTGTTGGAGTCGTAGATCTGCCCGGCGCTCAGCTCCCCCTCGGGCTGGACGAGTTCGCTGCCGGTGGACATCACCACCACGCGCGGGCGTGGGCGCACCCGCACCCTGCCGCGGCCGATCGCGGCCAGGAGGGAGATCTGCGGCGGGCCGAGGACCGTGCCGGCCTCCAGTGCGCGGTCTCCGGCCCGTACGTCGCTGCCCCGGGCGCGCACGTGCGCGCGTGCCTCGGCCGGGCGGTACACGAGCACCTGCCCGGTGGCCCCCCCGGGGGCCGAACTGCGGGCCCGCATCGCGGCGACCGGGCCCTCGCCGAGCCCGCCGTCGGTCCACTCGACGGGGACGACGGTCTCGGCACCGGGCGGGAGCGGGGCGCCGGTCATGATGCGTACGGCCTGGCCGGGGCCGACCTGGAGCAGGTCGGCCTGGCCGGCCGCGACGTCACCGACGACCTCGAGGGCCGCCGGGTACTGCTCGCTCGCGCCCGCGACATCCGCGACCCGCACCGCGTACCCGTCCATGGAGCTGTTGTCGAACGGCGGCAGGGACACCGGCACCGTGACGTCGTCGACCAGGACGCAGCCCTGGGCGTCGAGGAGGTTCAGCTCGATGGGTTCCAGGGGGCGGACGGTGGCGAGGATGTCGTCCAGGTGCTCGTCCACCGACCAGAGGTGGTCCGGGCCTGCGGTGCGGGGCGCGGCGGTGCTCAAGGCTGCTGCATCTCCTCGGTGACATAACGGCGGAGCCAGGTCCGGAAGTCCGGTCCCAGGTCTTCACGTTCGCACGCGAGTCGGACAATGGCACGCAGGTAGTCGCCCCGGTCGCCGGTGTCATAACGGCGGCCCTTGAAGACCACGCCGTGCACCGGGCCGCCGACGTTCTCGTCGGCGGCGAGCTGCTGGAGGGCGTCGGTGAGCTGGATCTCGCCGCCGCGGCCCGGCTCGGTCTTGCGCAGTATGCCGAAGACGTGCGGGTCGAGGACGTAGCGGCCGATGATGGCGTAGTTGGAGGGCGCGTCGGCCGGTTCGGGCTTCTCGACCAGGCCGCTGACCCGGACCACGTCGGAGTCGGCGGTGGCCTCGACGGCGGCGGAGCCGTAGAGGTGGATCTGCTCCGGGGCGACCTCCATGAGCGCGACGACGCTGCCGCCGTGCTGCTCCTGGACCTCGATCATGCGCTGGAGCAGGCAGTCGCGCGGGTCGATCAGGTCGTCGCCCAGGAGGACGGCGAAGGGTTCGTCGCCGACGTGCGGGGCGGCGCACAGGACGGCGTGGCCGAGGCCCTTGGGGTCGCCCTGGCGGACGTAGTGCATGGTCGCGAGGTCGCTGGATTCCTGGACCTTGGCGAGGCGGGCGGCGTCACCCTTCCTGGTGAGGGCGGACTCCAGTTCGTAGTTGCGGTCGAAATGGTCCTCCAGGGGGCGCTTGTTGCGGCCCGTCACCATGAGGACGTCGTCCAGACCGGCGGCGGCGGCCTCTTCGACCACGTACTGGATCGCCGGCTTGTCGACGACCGGCAGCATCTCCTTGGGAGTGGCCTTGGTGGCCGGCAGGAACCGGGTTCCGAGGCCCGCCGCGGGGATGACAGCCTTGGTGATCCGAGGGTGCGACTGAATCATGCCCGCCACCATATCCGCTGCCTTCGCAGGGAATCTGGGGCTCCGCACATTTAAAGCTCATATGAGCATATTGGAACGGTACGGGGACAGAGTTGAGACAGAACGAACGCGCGAACGATCATGCCAAGCGGGCGTTGCGACGGGAAATCCTCCTGGCGAGGGGAAGGTTGACGGCGGGTGACGTACGGGAGTCGGCGACCGCGTTGGCCGGTCGTGCGCTCGGACTGCCCGAACTGGCGCACGCGCGCACGGTGGCGGCGTACGTCTCCGTCGGGAGCGAACCCGGCACCCTCGCGCTCCTCGACGCCCTGCGCGCGCGGGGCGTACGCGTGCTGCTGCCGGTCCTGCTTCCCGACAACGACCTGGACTGGGGCGCGTACACCGGCGGGGAATCGCTCGCGCGCGTGCGGCACGGCGGCGGACGGTTGACGCTGCTCGAACCGTCCGGGGAGCGCCTCGGTCCGGACGCCGTGACCGGGGCGGACGTGGTGCTGCTGCCGGGCCTGGCCGTCGACGCGCGCGGGATGCGGCTGGGGCGCGGCGGGGGCTCGTACGACCGGGTGCTGGCCCGGCTGGAACGCGCGGGCGCACACCCGGCGCTGGTGGTGCTGCTGTACGGCACGGAGGTCGTCGAGCGGGTTCCCGAGGAGCCGCACGACCGTCCGGTGCACGCGGTGGTGACGCCTTCGGGGGTACGGCGGTTCGGCTGAACCGGTGCACGGACACACGGAAGCGGCCTCCACGCGTGCGTGGAG
>NZ_JBHXQZ010000076.1:0-39337 GCF_042717095.1 Streptomyces sp. NPDC058632
CAAAAAAAAATCTATGGCGTAAATCCGGGGGGGGGTTTTTTAACCAAAAACCCCCCCCCCTCCGTGTATCGCAAACGGGGTCATGTTTCACGTGAAACATGACCCCGTTCCGTGTTCTCAGCCTTGCTGTCCGGCCCACCACTCCTTGAGAGCCGCCACCGCCGCACCGTACTCCATCGGACCATTCTCCAGCCGCAGTTCCAGCAGGTGCTTGTACGCCTGACCGACAGCCGGCCCAGGGCTGACGCCGAGGGCCTCCATGATCTGGTTCCCGTCGAGGTCCGGACGGATGGCGTCGAGCTCCTCCTGTTCCTGAAGCTTGGCGATCCGCTCCTCCAGACCGTCGTACGCACGCGAGAGGGCTGCTGCCCGGCGACGGTTGCGCGTCGTGCAGTCCGAGCGGGTCAGCTTGTGGAGCCGGCTCAGGAGCGGCCCCGCGTCGCGGACATAACGGCGGACGGCGGAGTCCGTCCACTCTCCCATGCCGTAACCGTGGAACCGCAGGTGGAGCTCCACCAGACGCGAAATGTCCTTGACCAGCTCGTTGGAGTATTTGAGGGCCGTCAGACGCTTCTTCGTCATCTTCGCCCCCACCACCTCGTGGTGGTGGAACGAGACCCGGCCGTCGTTCTCGAAACGGCGCGTGCGCGGCTTCCCGATGTCGTGCAGCAGCGCCGCCAGGCGGAGGGTCAGGTCGGGGCCGTCGTCCTCCAGGGCCATCGCCTGTTCCAGAACGATCAGCGTGTGCTCGTAGACGTCCTTGTGCCGGTGGTGCTCATCGCTCTCCAGACGCAGGGCCGGCAGTTCGGGCAGCACATGGTCGGCGAGCCCGGTGTCGACGAGCAGAGTCAGTCCCTTGCGGGGGTAAGCGGACAGAACCAGCTTGTTCAGCTCGTCCCGTACCCGTTCCGCCGAGACGATCTCAATGCGTCCGGCCATCTCCTGCAGAGCCGCGACCACCTCGGGAGCCACCTCGAAATCGAGCTGAGCGGCAAAACGCGCGGCCCGCATCATCCGCAGCGGATCGTCGGAGAAGGACGCCTCAGGGGTGCCCGGCGTGCGCAGCACGCCTGTCGCGAGATCGTCCAGACCGCCGTACGGGTCGATGAACTCCTTCTCGGGCAGCCCGACAGCCATCGCGTTCACGGTGAAATCACGGCGGACGAGGTCCTCCTCGATGGAGTTGCCGTACGCCACCTCGGGCTTGCGCGACGTACGGTCGTACGCCTCCGAGCGGTAGGTCGTCACCTCGATCTGAAAACTTCGATCAGCATCTCCGACGCGAGCCTCCTTCTGGGCTCCGACAGTGCCGAAGGCGATGCCCACCTCCCAGACCGCGTCCGCCCACGGACGGATGATCTTCAGAACGTCCTGCGGGCGGGCGTCGGTGGTGAAGTCAAGGTCGTTCCCGAGCCGGCCGAGCAGCGCGTCCCGGACCGATCCGCCGACCAGAGCGAGTGAGAACCCGGCCTCCTGAAAGCGTCGGGCGAGGTCGTCGGCGACCGGGGCGACTCGCAGCAGTTCGTTCACCGCTCGGTCCTGCACCTGGCTCAGGGCACTGGTTTGTTCGTTGGCGTTCGGCACAACAGAAAAGGGTACGTGGCCCGGGCGGCCGAAGGCTCCCTCATTGATCTGCTCCGCCGGCTGCCACAGCCCTCGCGCAGGACCTTCCGCTCACGGCGAGCGCTCCCCTTATACGGCCACATACAGGACAGTGCGATGGCCGGCCCGATCTTGCGGACCGGTCCGCGGCACTCAGCCTCACGGGGCATCGTTACCATGCGTGGACGCACATCCGACGACCACTGACGACGAGGGACGGGCGAGCACGTGGCCGAGGCGGCAGACTTCCAAGGGATGAGTCCCTCACCTGCCCGCCGCTGGCTGCGGCGCACCGGCACCCTGTTCGCCGGAGTACCCCTGCTGGCGGGTCTGCTCCAGATGCCCGCCGTGGCACCCGCGGCCGCCGCCGCGGGGAGCGCCGCGCGGTCCGCCACCGACGCGGGCTCGGTCTCCGTCTCCGTGAACTCGCTCACGCCCAGCCTCCCCGGCGAGGACGACACCGTCACGGTGTCCGGCACGGTGACCAACCAGGGCAAGCAAGCGGTCACTGATGCCCACGTCGGTCTGCGGGTGGGCCCTCTGCTGAACACCCGCTCCAGGATCGACAGCGTCGCCCGGGACAGTGACGACGTCCAGGGCGCCATCGGCCCGGAGACCGACGACAAATACGCCCAGAAGTACGCCGAGCTCACTCCTGGCGTCTCGCAACGCTTCAGCGTCTCCGTCCCGGTGGACGAGCTGAACCTCGGGGAGAACGGCGTCTACCAGGTGGCCGTGGCCCTCTCCGGGCAGACCGCCGCGCAGCCCTGGGAACAGACCCTCGGCGTCCGGCGGACGCTCCTGCCATGGCAGCCCGACGAAACCGACGCGAAGACGAGCACGACGTTTCTGTGGCCGCTGATCTCCACGGTCCACACGACGGCGGAGACAGGTTCCAACGAGCAGCAGACCCCGGTCCTCCGTGACGACGACCTGGCCAAGGAGATCTCCCCGGGCGGCCGTCTGGACCGGATGGTGGCGCTGGGCAAGGACCTCGACGTCACCTGGGTGATCGATCCGGATCTGCTGGCATCCGTCGACGCCATGACCGAGAGCTACGAGGTCCAGGGCGAGGGTGACACCACCACGCCCGGCAGCCATCAGAACACCGCCAAGCGGTGGCTCGCCGACGTGCAGAGCGCGGTGAAGGGCAAGGAGGTCGTCGCGCTGCCCTTCGGCGACCCGGATCTGGCCTCCCTCGCCCACAACGGCACCTCGGTCACCGGCTCGCTGAGTCACCTCAAGGAGGCCACGGACGTCGTCGTCAACACGGTGGAGCCGATCCTCCACGTGAAACCGATCACGGACTTCGCCTGGCCCGTCAACGGCGCGGTCGACCCCTCCATCGTCAAGGTCGCCACCTCCGCCGGCGCCGACAAGGTGATCGCCCGCAGCGACAGCTTCCGGGAGACCGGGGACCTGTCGTACACGCCCTCGGCCGCCCGCCCCATCGGCGGCGGTACCACGGCGGTCGTAGCGGACGACCGGCTGTCCACCCTGTTCCAGGGCGACATGACCAAGGCCTCCACGTCCACGCTCGCCGTGCAGCGGTTCCTGGCCCAGAGCCTCACGCTGAGCCTCCAGAGCAGCCGGCAGCGCAGCGTCGTCGTCGCCCCCCAGCGCACCCCCACGGTCAGCCAGGCCCAGACGATGGCCGAGGCCCTGAAGGCCGTCCAGGACGGGAACTGGTCGGAACCCGAGGACCTCACCGCTGCCGCGAAGACCGAGCCGGACCCTGCCGCCACCACCGAGGTCCCCGCGGCCTCCTCGTACCCCTCCTCGCTGCGCAAGCAGGAGCTGCCACGGTCCGCGTTCGAGCAGATCGCCAGGACGCAGGGCAAGCTCGACAGGTTCAAGGTGATCCTCTCGGACCCGTCCCGGGTCGTGACCCCGTTCGGTCGGGCCCTGAACCGCGGGATGTCCGTCTCCTGGCGCGGCCGGATCGCCGAGGCGGCCACCTACCGCAGCGGCGTCGAGGCGTACCTCGACGGACTCCTCGACCAGGTGAAGCTGATCGAAAAGTCGGAGACGAAGCTCTCCGGTCGCAGTGCCACGATCCCCGTAACCGTCCAGAACAACCTGGTGCAGGGCGTCGAGAATCTGACGCTGCGGCTCACCTCGACCAACCCGACCCGCCTCGAGATCGGCGGGGCCGCCTACGAGGAACAGCCGGTCGCCGTCTCCGGCGGACACAGCCAGTCAGTGAAGTTCACCACGTCCGCCAACGCCAACGGCCGCGCGACGGTGATCGCCCAGCTGTACACGCAGGACGGCCAGAAATACGGCGAGCCGGTCACCTTCGACGTCAAGGTCACCGAGATCACCGCCACGGTGATGCTGGTCATCGGCGGCGGCGTACTGCTGCTCGTCCTCGCCGGCTTCCGGATGTACACGCAGCGCAAGCGTGCCGCGGCCCGCGAGGCCCGGGAGCAGAACCGCGCGGAGGACGAGGGCAACGACGACCCGCAGAACCCGGACGCCCCCGCGGAACGTCCTGCCAAGAAGCCGGAGAACAGCCCGGGGACGAAGGAGCCGGAAGCCGGCTTTGGGACGGCCGGCCCCAAGCAGCCGGGTGACCCGGCACCGGACACCGCACCGGAAAACGCAGGCCCGTCCGGCACGGGTGAGAGAGTGGACCGTTGAGGATGTCGTGGCCGGTGGGCCCGGGACGATGAGGTGGGGTAACCATGAACGCGCCGTACGACGGTGACCGCGGCCATGCCGCGGGCAACTCGGGCCATCCCGAGTCGGACCCCCAGGGGGGCCCGCCGCCCGGTCACGACCAGGCGCCGCAGCCGCCCGCCGACATGTACCTCCAGGACGCCTACGACCAGGACCCCTACCGGGCGCAGGACATCGCCGCCCAGGACCCGGTCGCCGAGGCCCTGTACGACCGCGCGGCACATCCCCCGCCCCCACCGGGCGCACACCCCCCTCAGCAGCCGTTGTACGGGCAACCGCCCCGGTCGCCGTACGCGCCCGACCCCCGGGTGTGGGCCCAGGCCCCCGCTCCGGAGCCGGAGGGTCCGTCCCAGTACCTCCCATACGGGGACGACCCGCGCACGACGCAGTTCGTGGGCGTGGACGACCTGGTCGGTCAAGCGGGTGACCAGCGCCACGAGCCGGACGCCTTCGCCCACCTCTTCCGCGATCAGCAGCAGGGCGGCGGGCATGCCGGGCCGTACGGCGGGGGGTATCCCGGGCAGCAGGGCAGTGGGCACCCCGGGCACCAGCCGGTGGCCGGCATGCAGCCCTACGAGTCCGCTCCCGTGCCCGGCCCGGCCTCTGCGGCCCCCGGTCACTACGCGGGCGCCACGCCTCCCTCGGTCGCCGAGGCTCCCGTGCCGGAACCGGCTCCCGCGGCCCCCTCGAAGAAGGGCGGCCGGGCCGGAGGGCTGCTGAAATCCAGCGCCGTGATGGCGGCGGGCACGATGGTGTCCCGCCTCACGGGCTTCATCCGGTCCGCACTGATCGTCTCGGCACTCGGTCTGGGTCTTCTCGGCGACTCGTTCCAGGTCGCGTACCAGCTGCCGACCATGATCTACATCCTCACCGTCGGCGGCGGCCTCAACTCCGTCTTCGTGCCGCAGCTCGTCCGGGCCATGAAGGACGACGCCGACGGTGGCGTCGCGTACGCCAACCGGCTGCTCACCCTCGTGATGGCGGCCCTGGCCGTGCTGACCGCCGTAGCGTGGCTCGCCGCACCGCTCCTTGTGAGGGCGCTGTCGAACCCGGTCGCCTCCGACCCCGGGGCCAACGAGGTCACCGTCACCTTCACCCGCTACTTCCTGCCCTCGATCTTCTTCATGGGCGTGCACGTGGTGATGGGCCAGATCCTCAACGCGCGCGGACGGTTCGGCGCGATGATGTGGACCCCGGTCCTCAACAACATCGTCATCATCGTGACCCTCGGTACGTTCATCTACGTCTACGGCACCGCAGCCGACTCACGGATGACCGTCACGAGCATCCCGCCGGAGGGCCAGCGTCTCCTCGGCCTCGGTGTCCTGCTCGGCCTCGCCGTCCAGGCACTGGCCATGATCCCGTACCTGCGCGAGACGGGATTCCGCATCCGTCTGCGCTTCGACTGGAAGGGCCACGGACTGGGCAAGGCGGCGATGCTCGCCAAGTGGACCATCCTGTTCGTACTCGCCAACCAGGCGGGCGCGCTGGTCGTGACCCAGCTGTCCACCGCTGCCGGCCTGGACTCCGACGTCCAGGGCACCGGCTTCGCCGCCTACGCCAACGCCCAGCTGATCTGGGGCCTGCCGCAGGCCATCATCACCGTCTCCCTGATGGCCGCCCTGCTGCCCCGTATCTCCCGCTCCGCGGCAGAGGACGACGGCGGCGCCGTCCGGGACGACATCTCCCAGGGCCTGCGTACCACGGCCGTCGCGATCGTGCCGATCGCCTTCGGCTTCATCGCGCTCGGCATCCCGATGTGCACCCTGATCTTCGGCTCCTCGGGCATCAGCGAAGCGACCAACATGGGCTACATGCTGATGGCCTTCGGCCTCGGCCTGATTCCCTACTCCGTGCAGTACGTCGTCCTGCGTGCCTTCTACGCCTACGAGGACACCCGAACTCCCTTCTACAACACGGTCATCGTCGCCGCGGTCAACGCGGCCGCCTCGGCGGTCTGCTTCTTCGTCCTGCCGGCCCGTTGGGCCGTGGTCGGCATGGCCGCCTCGTACGGCGTGGCCTACGCGACCGGCGTCGGTATCGCCTGGCGGCGGCTGCGCACGAAGCTGGGTGGAGACCTGGACGGCGCCCGGGTCCTGCGGACGTACGCCCGGCTGTGCATCGCCTCGGTTCCGGCCGCGCTGCTCGCCGGTGCAGTCTGCTACGGGATCGGTCACACCCTCGGTCAGGGCGTCGGCGGTTCCTTCGCCGCGCTGGTGGCCGGTGGAGCCGTGCTGCTCGGTGTCTTCTTCGTCGCCGCGCGCCGGATGCGCATCGTGGAGGTCAACTCGCTGGTCGGTATGGTCCGCGGACGCCTGGGACGCTGAGGCGCGGGTAAGCGCGGGTAGGCGCACAACCATCGTCAGCCCTTGTGTGTCGTGCATAGCAGCGGACTGTGGGCACAATTGGTTTCGGCGTCGGACGGCGCGCACGGGCCGTCGCCCGGCGCGTACATGGATGGGGAGGCAGGGAACGACGGTGGCGGAACGGAGCACAGCTGCCGTCGACGTGGCAGACAACAGCGGCGACCAGTCGCTGACCGCGCAGGCGGACCAGTCCACGGCCGACGGGGTGGCCAAGAACCGGGAGCAGGACACGGACAGCGACGCGGCACAGGAGAACACCGGGACCGACGGTCCCGGGAAGACGCCGCCGCTCGAACTGCACAGCGGTCACAAGCTCGCCAGACGCTACCGCCTCGAAGAGTGCGTCACCCGTCTGGACGGATTCAGCAGTTGGCGTGCCGTGGACGAGAAACTCCGCCGCGCCGTCGGCGTGCACATCCTGCCCGCACATCACTCGCGTGCCCGCTCCGTCCTGGCCGCGGCCCGTTCCTCCGCCCTGCTGGGCGATCCGCGCTTCGTCCAGGTCCTGGACGCCGTCGAGGAGGACGACGTCGTCTACGTCGTCCACGAATGGCTTCCCGACGCCACCGAGTTGACCGCCCTCCTGGCAGCCGGGCCGCTGGAGGCGTACGACGCCTACCAGATGACCAGTCAGATCTCCTCCGCCATGGCCGCGGCCCACCGCGAGGGACTCTCCCATCTACGCCTGAACCCCAACGCGGTACTGCGCACCTCGACCGGCCAATGGCGCATCCGGGGCCTCGCGGTGAACGCGGCGCTGCGCGGCATCGACTCCGACACCCCGCAGCGCGCGGACACCGAGTCCATCGGCGCCCTGCTGTACGCGGCGCTCACTCAGCGCTGGCCGTACGAAAGTGACGCCTACGGTCTGTCCGGACTGCCGAAGGACATCGGTCTGATCCCGCCCGACCAGGTGCGGGCCGGTGTCCACCGCGGCCTGTCCGAGCTCGCCATGCGCGCCCTGGCCAACGACGGGGCCACCGCGTCCCGCCACGAGTCCCCCTGCACCTCGCCGGAGGAACTGGTGAAGGCGATCGGCGAGATGCCCCGCATTCGCCCGCCGGAGCCCGCGTTCACCACTCCACCGGACTACCAGCGCACGACCTACCAGCAGGGCTCCTACGGTCGTCCGGCACCCCGTCCGGGTGCGCGTGTCACACAGCCGGTGTCCGTCCCGCCGCCTCCGCTGCAGAGCCGTACGGGCAAGGCCCTGAAGTGGGCTGTGTCGGCACTGCTGATCGCCGCCCTAGGTCTGGGCAGTTGGCAGCTCGCCGACGCCCTCATCGGCCAGGGCGGCAACGCGGACGACACCGACAAGACGCAGACGACGGACGGGAACGACAAGAGCGGCAACAAGCCCGAGCCGACCGAGCCGCTCACGATCCAGGGCGCTCAGGAGTACGTTGCGACGGGCGGGGCCCAGGCCCCGGAGGACGTGGCGAAGACGTACGACAACGACAGCGAGACCTACTGGCGGACCAAGAAGTACAACGAGGGTCCGACGCTCGCGCCGTACAAGCCCGGCGTGGGCATCGTCTACGACCTCGGCTCGGCCAAGAAGATCTCGTCGGCGTCGATAGGACTCCGCTACACCGGTGACCACACAGCGGTGCATCTCTACGCCACGGATTCGCTGACGCCGTCGACCGGGGTCGACGGCATGAAGGAAATCGGAACCGGCACGACCACTGCCGGGTCCCTGGACGTGAAGGCGTCGGAAGCCGTGAAGTCCCGGTACGTGCTGCTGTGGATCACGGCAGTACCGAACGCGCCCGCCGACGGCTACAGCACCGCCGGCTACAAGCAGGCCATCACCGACCTGAAGTTCACCGGCTGACGTCCCGTCGAGCGAGGGGAGGGGGTCCCGATGCCGGATGGCACCGCGCACCACGACACAAGCGATCAGGACCTCCTCACCCGTCATGTGGAAGGCGATCCCGAAGCCTTCGGTGAGCTCGTCCGCCGGCACCGAGGCCGTCTCTGGGCGGTCGCCCTGCGGACGCTGGGGGACCGTGAGGAGGCCGCCGACGCGGTTCAGGACGCCCTTGTCTCCGCCTACCGGGCCGCCCACACCTTCCGGGGCCAGTCGGCCGTCACGACATGGCTGCACCGGATCACGGTGAACGCCTGCCTGGACCGTGCGCGCAAGGCGGCATCCCGCAAGACCTCCCCCATCGACGACACGGAACGCCTGGAGCAGCTGCTGGAGCCCCACGAGTCCGCTTCGGCTCCCGCGGAACGGAACGATCTGCACCGCCAGCTCATCGAAGCAATGGGGACGCTCCCGCCCGATCAGCGGGCGGCGCTCGTTCTCGTGGACATGCAGGGTTACCCGGTCGCCGAGGCCGCCCGCATCCTCGACGTGCCCACCGGCACGGTGAAGAGCCGCTGTGCCCGGGGCAGAGCCAGACTCCTGCCTCTTCTGCATCATCTACGACCGCACGGCAGCGGTGACGGCGGGAAACGGGGTGAGGAACGGAACCGGACGCAGGGGGCATCCGTCCCACCCGCAGCGGGACCACGTCGAGCGGATCCGCCGGATACAGGACCGAGTGACCCAGCGGCAGTGAAGGGCGGAGGTGGGCGAGCGTGACCTCGACGACAGACATGACGGAGCACCCGGACGTCGAGGAGATCTCCGACCTCACCGAGGGAATTCTGCCGCCCGCCCGTGACACCGCTGTGCGCCGGCACCTGGACGAGTGCGAACTCTGCGCGGACGTCCGTACCTCATTGGAGGAGATCCGAGGGCTGCTCGGCACGATGCCGGGCCCATCGCGCATGCCGGCCGAGGTGGCGAGCCGCATCGACGCCGCGCTCGCCGCAGAGGCTCTGTTCCACGCCACAGTGCCGGAACCCCAGGGCATCGCCGACCCGGTCGACACGGAACCGGTCGACGCTTCCCCTGCCCTGTCCGATGACGATCGCACGCATGTTTCACGTGAAACATCGGTATCGCGTGAAACAGCGGCGTCGGCGGACCGCCCCGCTGGGCGCCCTCGGTCCTCCACTACCGGCCCCGCTCGCAAGGGCCGCATGCACCGTGGACGGCGCAGGGCCGCGGTGCTGGGGACGGTGTTCACCGTCGCGGCTCTGGGGCTTGGCACGGTATTCCTGTCGTCCCAGAACGAGGACCCGGGAGACGGTCGGCAGACGGCCGCCGCGGACACCTTCTCCGAGAGAGAGCTGGAGAAGCGGGTCTCCGATCTCCTCGCACAGGGCCGGATGAAGACCACCTCCTCCAACAGCCCGCAGACCTTCGGCCTGGAGTCGGAGTCCGGTTCGGCCACCAGCCCCAGGGTGCTCAAGTCCGCGGTTCCGGAATGCATCCGCAAGGGGATCGGCCGCGATGACGCCGCCCTCGCCACGGAGGAAGGCACCTACGAGGGGCGAGAGGTCCTGCTGGTGGTGCTTCCCGATGCTTCCGACGACACCCGGGTGACCGCCTACCTCGTCGATACTGCCTGTGTCTCCCGTCCCTCCTCCGCCTCCACGGCGAAGGTTCTGCTGAAGCACTCCTACGCGCGCGCCTGACGGCCGACGCTTCACCCGCGCCCTGTGTGGTATCCCCTACCGTGTACGCCTCCCGCGCCCGCCCGCGGACCGCGCCCGTGTGCTCGGGCACAGTGGGAATGCGTGCCCCATAGGATCCGTTGGGTGAGGTGAGAGTTCAGACAGAAACTCCCACCGGTCGGATGACACAGACCAGAGACGAGGAATCAAGCCGTGAGCGACGTCCGTAACGTGATCATCATCGGTTCGGGGCCGGCCGGCTACACCGCGGCGCTCTACACCGCCCGTGCGTCGCTGAAGCCTCTGGTGTTCGAGGGCGCCGTCACCGCCGGTGGCGCGCTGATGAACACGACCGATGTCGAAAACTTCCCAGGTTTCCAGGACGGCATCATGGGACCCGAGCTCATGGACAACATGCGCGCCCAGGCAGAGCGCTTTGGTGCCGAGCTCGTTCCGGACGACGTGGTCTCCGTCGACCTGACCGGCGAGATCAAGACTGTCACGGACACCGCGGGCACGGTCCACAAGGCGAAGGCCGTCATCGTCACCACCGGCTCGCAGCACCGCAAGCTCGGTCTGCCGAACGAGGATGCCCTCTCCGGCCGCGGTGTCTCCTGGTGTGCCACATGTGACGGCTTCTTCTTCAAGGACCAGGACATCGCCGTCATCGGCGGCGGTGACACCGCGATGGAGGAGGCCACCTTCCTCTCCCGGTTCGCCAAGTCCGTCACGGTCGTCCACCGCCGCGACACTCTGCGGGCCTCGAAGGCAATGCAGGAGCGCGCCATCGCCGACCCGAAGATCTCGTTCATCTGGGACAGTGAGGTCGCCGAGGTCCAGGGTGACCAGAAGCTCTCCGGATTGAAGCTGCGGAACATCAAGACCGGTGAACTCTCGGATCTGGCGGTAACCGGTCTGTTCATCGCCATCGGGCACGACCCTCGCACGGAGCTCTTCAAGAGTCAGCTGGAGCTGGACGACGAGGGCTACCTGAAGGTCGAGGCGCCGTCGACGCGTACGAACCTCACCGGTGTGTTCGGCGCCGGTGACGTGGTCGACCACACCTACCGCCAGGCGATCACCGCGGCCGGTACGGGCTGCGCCGCCGCCCTCGACGCCGAGAGGTTCCTGGCCGCTCTCTCCGACGAGAAGCAGGCCGAGCCCGAGAAGACCGCTGTCTGACCCCCACCCGCCCCACGCATCAACCAGTTAAGGAGCCCGCCGTGGCCGGCACCCTGAAGAACGTGACGGACGATTCCTTCGACGAGGACGTCCTCAAGAACGACAAGCCTGTGCTGGTGGACTTCTGGGCCGCCTGGTGCGGTCCGTGCCGCCAGATCGCCCCTTCCCTCGAGGCGATTGCCGCGGAGTACGGGGACAAGATCGAAGTCGTCAAGCTGAACATCGACGAGAACCCGGGTACGGCCGCCAAGTACGGCGTCATGTCCATCCCGACCCTGAACGTCTACCAGGGTGGCGAGGTCGCCAAGACCATCGTCGGTGCCAAGCCGAAGGCCGCGATCGTCCGCGACCTCGAGGACTTCATCGCCGAATGATCGTCGGCCGCCTCACCGGCGGCGCATGTTTCACGTGAAACACGAAGGGGCCGACCCGCTGAGGGTCGGCCCCTTCGCATGACCATCCCCGTCAGAGGGGCCGCAAGGCCGGTTCCTTCTGTACGACTCCGAGCAGGCGGTCCAACGCCATCTCGACGTCGTCCTTCCACGAGAGCGTCGTCCGCAGTTCCAACCTGAGCCGGGGATGCGCGGGGTGCTGACGGACCGTCTTGAATCCCACTGCCAGAAGATGATCAGCGGGCAGCACGCAGGCCGGTGCCTTCCAGCGCGCGTCGCCGAAGGCTTCGATCGCTTTGAACCCACGGCGCAACAGGTCTTTCGCCACCGTCTGCACCATCACCCTCCCCAGCCCTTGACCCTGGTAGCCCGGCACGATGAACGCGGTCATCAACTGCACCGCATCGGGTGACACAGGGCTCGTGGGAAAGGCCGTGGCGCGCGGCACATAGGCAGGCGGGGCGTAGAGAACAAAACCCACGGGGACGTCATCCACATAGATGACTCTTCCGCATGACCCCCAGTCCAGCAGAACAGCGGAAATCCACGACTCCTTCTCGACCGCCGACGTGCCCGTTTTTACCGCTGCCTCGCCGCTGACGGGATCGAGCTCCCAGAAGACACACGAGCGACAGGTCTGGGGAAGGTCTTGAAGGTTGTCCAGCGTGAGCGGTACGAGCCGACGCCCCATGAAGCCTGTGCCCCGCTTCCTTCGTCTGCTGCCTCGCGGACGGTTTTCAGAGCGTGCCGCTCTTTGAGCAGGCTGCCGATGAACCCACCGAAGACAGCAACCGCCAGCCCTGTTCTCACCAGTCCAGTGCGGCTCATCATTCGCATGGCCCCTGCCTTGCGCTCAGAGATCCAGAGGTACGGCCGGCGGATCGCCCCGTATATGAATGCATCGTATCCACGAAGCGATTCCGTCGATACCGGCAAAAAGCAAAAGGCGGACCACGATCCGGCATATACCGGACATGGCCCGCCTCTGTTCGGCTGACCGAGCCGATGTCTCAGGAATCGCCCTCTGCGGCATCGTCATCCACGAGACTCTTCTGCAGAACCGGCCCCTCATCGGGAGCGAGCGTGCCGAGGATGCGCTCGAGATCCTCCATGGAGGCGAATTCGACGGTGATCTTTCCCTTCTTCTGCCCCAGATCGACCTTCACCCGTGTCTCGAAGCGATCCGAGAGACGCGTGGCCAGATCGGACAGCGCCGGCGACACCAGGGCACCCGCCCTCGGCCCCTTGGATCGCGGTGCCTTCTGTGGACCGGCCCCCATCAGGGTGACGATCTCCTCGACGGCCCGTACCGAAAGCCCTTCGGCCACGATCCGATGGGCCAGCCTGTCCTGCTCCTCGGAGTCCTCGACGGAGAGCAGGGCCCGCGCATGTCCGGCGGAGAGCACTCCGGCAGCCACCCGGCTCTGGACCCTCGGCGAGAGCTTCAGCAAACGCAGAGTGTTGGACACCTGCGGGCGGGATCGGCCGATGCGGTCCGCCAGCTGATCGTGGGTGCAGTGGAAGTCCTTGAGCAACTGGTCGTAAGCAGCTGCCTCTTCCAGCGGGTTCAACTGGGCCCGGTGCAGGTTCTCCAGAAGAGCGTCCAGAAGGAGCTTCTCATCCTCCGTGGCCCGCACGATCGCCGGGATGGCTTCGAGCCCCGCCAGACGGCAGGCCCGCCAGCGGCGCTCACCCATGATGAGCTCGTAGTGCGCCGGCCCTACCTGCCGTACGACGACGGGCTGGAGGAGGCCGACCTCCTTGATGGACGTGACAAGCTCGGCCAGCGCGTCCTCGTCGAAGACTGCCCGGGGCTGACGCGGGTTCGGCTTGATGGACTCGATGGGGATCTCAGCGAAGTGTGCCCCCAGGGGAGGCATGGGCGTCTCCGCTGCGCCCTGCGTCGAGGACCCCTCTGTTCCACGTGGAACAGAGGACAGCATGGCCAGCTTCGCAGCGGCCACCCCGCGCTCGTTCGACACCACCGGCGAACCGGCGGGAGACGCGGACGTGGCGCCTCCCGTCCTATCCGGGGCGACCGTCTTCTCTGTCGGGGCAGCAGGGATCAGTGCGCCGAGACCACGGCCCAACCCTCTCCGTCGCTCACTCACTGGACGCCCTCCACCATGCTCGGATCATTCTGCTGTGCGCCAATGTGCGCGTTCGATGCGTCATAGCTGACGCCTACGCCCCTCAAGGCAATCTCTCGCGCCGCCTCAAGGTAGGAGAGGGCACCGCTCGATCCAGGATCGTAGGTCAGTACCGTCTGCCCGTAGCTCGGTGCCTCCGAGATGCGTACGGAGCGGGGAATACTCGTCCGCAGCACCTCTTCACCGAAGTGACTGCGCACCTCATCCGCGACCTGGGACGCGAGCCGCGTCCGGCCGTCGTACATGGTGAGCAGGATCGTCGATACATGCAGGGAGGGGTTGAGGTGCCCCCGCACCAGATCGACATTGCGGAGCAGCTGCCCCAGGCCTTCCAGCGCGTAGTACTCGCACTGAATCGGAATCAGGACCTCCTGACCCGCCACCATCGCATTGACTGTCAACAGGCCGAGCGATGGAGGGCAGTCGACGAGGATGTAGTCCAGAGGCTGCTCGTAGGCCTGGATCGCACGCTGCAGCCGGCTTTCCCGTGCCACCAGGGACACCAGCTCGATCTCCGCACCGGCAAGATCGATCGTGGCAGGTGCGCAGAAAAGACCCTCCACGTCAGGGACCGGCTGGACCACTTCCGCCAGCGGCCTGCTCTCGACCAACACGTCGTAGATGGAAGGAACCTCGGCGTGGTGGTCGATTCCCAGGGCTGTGGATGCGTTGCCCTGAGGGTCGAGGTCGATCACCAGGACCCGAGCACCATGGAGCGCGAGCGACGCGGCAAGGTTGACGGTCGTCGTCGTCTTGCCGACGCCACCCTTCTGGTTGGCGACCACCATGAGGCGTGTCTGCTCGGGCCGCGGCAGGCCCTCGCCCGCGCGGCCCAGCGCGTCCACCGCCAACTGGGCAGCACGACCGATGGGAGTGTCGTCCATCGGGGGCGGTGTTTCACGTGAAACATCCGCCCCCATCGATTCGGTACGGGGACCGGGGACCGGGTCGGTCATCGGTCCCGCGATGTTGGCGTCGGACCGCAAGGATTCACTCTCCTCGACTTCAGGCTCGCAATGAACAGAGCCTCCCATGTCTTCGGGGTCGTGAACCAGTGAGGCCTTACGTTCTGTGGAGAAATCCACCACTGTGGACAACTCCGTGCCCCCCGAGGGGGATGAACTCTCGTCGGGAACAGGACCCTCTCCGAGTGAACCGAGAGGCTTACGGTCGCGGGGTTCGGCCGCGGCGCGACCGCGACTGATGATGCCGTGCAGCAGGGAACGACGTTTCACGTGAAACACGATGCACAGCAGTCGGGGCCGCACTGCCGCGACACTCCGGCACGCAGAGGTTCGGCAGCTTGTGTGGAGTACGTCTGACCTCTCAAAGCGTATGCCTGGCAGTCAGCCGCCCTGCCACAGGACGCGCGTACCCATTATCCGCGTCGGCGCCGCACACGTCCCGTGCGGGCGGCCTTCGCGCGCTTCGCCGCGAAGCGCACACCTCCGGGGCTTTCCCCGACCTCGACCCGCACGACCGTGGACATCGGATCCACCACGCCCTCACCCACGTGCACGACGGATGTCGCTACTGCACCGAGCTTGTTCAGAGCAGCGGTCGCGCTTTTCAACTCCTCCTCGGCAGCATCGCCCTTGAGTGCGAGCATCTCCCCGTAGGGCCGCAGCAAGGGAATACCCCACGTGGCGAGACGATCGAGCGGCGCCACGGCCCGTGCGGTCACCACATGCACCGGAGGCAGCGTTCCCATGACCTCCTCGGCCCGCCCACGGACGACCGTCACATGGTCCAGACCCAGCAGCTCCACGACTTCGGTCAGGAAGGTGGTACGCCGCAGCAGCGGTTCCAGTAGCGTGATCTTGAGATCCTCCCGGGCCAGCGCCAAAGGAATGCCCGGCAGGCCGGCACCCGAGCCGACATCGCACACCGTCACGCCCTCGGGGACGACCTCCGAGAGCACCGCGCAGTTCAACAGATGCCGCTCCCACAGCCGGGGCACCTCCCGTGGACCGATCAGACCACGCTGCACGCCCGCCTCAGCAAGCAGCTCCGCGTAACGGACCGCGTCCGCGAAGCGATCACCGAACACTTCACGGGCCTGCTCGGGCGCGGGGGGAAGCTCTGCTGCCTCCGTCACGGTGGACCGTCCTTCCGTACTGTGCCGACGCACCGGCCGGCACCACAGAACTATCAGGCTGACAAAATTCGGCCCCGTCTGCGCAACAGACGGGGCCGGTGGAACGTGGAACCGTTCAGGCGGGAAGCACGACAACGAAGCGCTGCGGCTCCTCGCCCTCGGACTCACTGCTCAGGCCGGCGGCCTTGACCGCGTCGTGCACGACCTTGCGCTCGAACGGCGTCATCGGGTCGAGCTTCACGGGCTCACCGCTGCTCCTGGCCTCGGCGGCCGCCTTCGCGCCGAGCTCGGACAGCTCGGCGCGCTTCTTGGCGCGGTATCCCGCGATGTCGAGCATCAGCCGACTGCGGTCACCGGTCTCGCGGTGCACGGCCAGGCGCGTGAGCTCCTGGAGCGCTTCGAGTACCTCACCGTCACGACCGACCAGCTTCTGCAGGTCACGGCCGGATGAGTCGCTGATGATCGAGACAGCGGCACGGTCGGCCTCGACGTCCATGTCGATGTCACCGTCGAGGTCGGCGATATCGAGCAGACCCTCCAGGTAGTCCGCTGCGATCTCGCCCTCCTGCTCCAGGCGGGTCAGGGTGTCTACGCCCTCGGCAGCGGCGGAGGTGGTGCCTTCCGTCACGGGATGGACTCCTTCTTACTTCTTGGACGGGGACTTGGGCCGCTGCGGGCCCTTGCGCTGTCCGGACTGGGCCTTGCTGCGGGTGCTCCCGCCGGGCTTCGCGTTGCCCTTATTGGCAGCGGCGGGCTTGACGTCGTCCTTGGGTTCCTCGGCCTTGATCAGCGAGGTGGACTCACCAGCCTTCGCCGCACCGCCCTGGCGCTGGGACTTGCTCTGCCGCTTGGGCTGCTGCCGCTTCGCGGCCTGGGCCGTGGTCGGGGAACCGTCCTCTTCCTGGGCGGCGGCCGTGGCGTCGCTCTTGATCACCGCGCCGTCGGTCTGGGCCGCGAGGCCCGCCTTGTTCAACCCGTTGATGAACTTGCGCTCGTACTCGTTACGGTCCCGGCCCTTGGCGACGATGGCCTTGACGATGGCACGCTCACGGCGGTTACGGGTCTTGCCGTGCCGGGTGACGGTCTTGGAGAAGCGCTCCAGGTACGCGGCCTGCGCCTTGGAACCCGGCGTCGGGTTGTTGTGGATGACGTACATCTGCTGGCCCATGGTCCACACGTTGGTGGTCAGCCAGTAGACGAGGACACCGACGGGGAAGTTGATACCGAAGACGGCGAAGATGACGGGGAAGACGTACATCAGCATCTTCTGCTGCTGCATGAACGGCGTCTTCACCGTGGTGTCGACATTCTTCGTCATCAGCTGGCGCTGCGTGTAGAACTGCGACAGCGACATCAACACGATCATGAGCGCCGTGACGATGCGCACATCGATCAGGGAGGCGTTGAGGGCCTCGACCTTGTCCGCGTTGTCCGTGAACTTCGCCGCGAGCGGGGCACCGAAAATGTGCGCCTTCTGCGCGCTTTCCAGCAGACGCTCGTTGATCACGCCGACGGTGTCGTTGGACGCGATGCTGTTGAGCACGTGGTACAGGGCGAAGAAGAACGGGGACTGCGCCAGGATGGGAAGGCACGAGGAGAGCGGGTTGGTACCCGCGTCCTTGTACAGCTTCATCATCTCTTCGGACTGGCGCTGCTTGTCGTTCTTGTAGCGCTCCTGGATCTTCTTCATCTCCGGCTGGAGCGTCTGCATCGCGCGCGTCGCCTTGATCTGCTTCACGAAGAGCGGGATCAGGCAGATACGGATCAGAATCACCAGGGACACGATGGACAGGCCCCAGGCCCATCCGGTGTCCGGGCCGAAGATGGCCCCGTACACGCTGTGGAACTGGACGATGACCCAGGAGACAGGTGTCGTGATGAAGCTGAAGAGGCTGGCAATCGTGTCCACTAATCATGCTCCTTGGGCATGGGGCGAAGTCTCTGCGGCCGGACTCGAAGAGCTCGGACTCACGGGGGAGGTCCATCCTTCGGTGGCCGGTTCGGCGGAGGCGGGCCCGCCCTTGCGTGCACGCCAGGCGTTACGCAGCATTTCGTGCCACCGCGGGCGCTTGCGCGGCGGGACATGGTCAACGCCGCCCAACGACCACGGATTGCACCGCAGGATGCGCCAGGCCGTGAGTGCTGTGCCCTTGATGGCACCGTGCCGGTCGATGGCCGTGTAGCCGTAGTGGGAACACGACGGGTAGTACTTGCATACAGGCCCGAGCAGAGGACTGATCGTCCACTGATAGAGCTTGATCAGAACCAGCAGCGGGTACTTCATCGCGTGCCCCCTCCCAGCAACCGCTGAAGAGCGGCATCCAGGTCTTGGGCCAGTTGTGCATGGTCGGCGTCGCCCGCTCCGGGCAGCGCTCGTACGACTACCAGGCTACCGGGGGGCAGCAGGGCGACTCGATCGCGCATCAGGTGGCGAAGCCTGCGCTTCACCTTGTTCCGCACGACCGCGCCGCCCACCGCCTTGCTTACGACGAAACCCGCACGCGTCGGGGCAGCGTTCTCCCCAGGCGCGTGCGGGTCCGTGACACCGCTGCGTAGATGTACGACGAGGCGCTGGCGCCCGGCCCGGCGTCCCCGTCGTACCGCGGTCGCGAAGTCCTCGCGCCGCCTCAGCCGGTTCTCGGTGGGCAGCACGACGTCATGACCTGATCAGGATCAGGCGGACAGACGGGCGCGACCCTTGCCACGGCGGGACGCGAGAATCGCGCGGCCGGCACGGGTGCGCATACGCAGCCGGAATCCGTGGGTCTTGGCGCGACGACGGTTGTTCGGCTGGAAGGTGCGCTTGCTCACTCGGGGGCTCCAGAAAGAGTTCGTAGATTGCGGCGTGCCGTCCTGGCTGTCACCGTGCGCCCACGAGTAGCTCGCGTTACGCCCGAGTGCACCGCTGACCGATCATCTTGCGCGATCTGTGCCCATCGGAGGCAGGCGGCAGCAGCCATCGACAACTCGACCTCGTCACGGTACGCGCGGCTGCGCCATTCGGTCAAACCAGCCACCGCCGGGAGACACTTGTCCACAGGCTGGGGACAACAACTTGAACCGTACCGGCCGCCCTGACTACCGTGGCTGAACTCCGATTCGTTCCTTTGTCCCTCCAGCACCCCCTTGAGAACCCAACCCGTCCCTGAACCACACGTTCGAGGGACCTGTGAGAGAGCGTGCCCTGTGGCTGACGTACCTGCCGATCTTGCCGCAGTGTGGCCACGCGTATTGGAGCAGCTCCTCGGAGAGGGCAGGGGCCAGGAAGTGGAGGGGAAGGACGAACACTGGATCCGGCGCTGCCAGCCGCTGGCGCTGGTCGCCGACACCGCCCTGCTCGCCGTGCCGAACGAGTTCGCCAAGAACGTGCTCGAGGGCCGTCTGGCACCGGTCGTCAGCGAGAGTCTGAGCCGCGAGTGCGGGCGCCCCATCCGTATCGCCATCACCGTCGACGACTCCGCGGGAGAGCCTCCGGCCCCGCTCGCCCCCCGCCCTCAGCCACGCTACGAGGAACCCGAGCTCCCGCCCGCCCGACAGGACCGTCCGGACAGGCAGGAACGCCAGGAACGCCAGGAACGCGAGCAGTACGACAGCTACGACAGCTACGGCCGGCGCCGCGCCGACCAGCGCCCCGGACCGCCGGGCGACCAGCTCCCCACCGCCCGCCCGGCCTACCCCTCGGAGTACCAGCGCCCGGAGCCCGGCTCCTGGCCTCGCCCGGCACAGGACGAATACAGCTGGCAGCAGCAGCGCCTCGGTTTCCCGGACGGCGACCCGTACGCCTCACCGTCCCAGGAGACGTACGGCGCCCAGGACGGCTACGGTGGCGCGCCCCCACAGGACTACCGTCCGCAGCCGATGGAACGCCCGTCCTACGACCAGCAGCGCTCCGACTACGAGACATCACGCGCGGAGTACGGGCGCAAGGACTACGGGCGCAAGGACTACGAGCGCAAGGACTACGACCAGCGCGACGCGGTCCGGCGCAAGCTGCCGGAGCCTCCCTCCGGCACGGGTCACGTCCATCGTGGCGGCCCCGTCGGCCCGAACCTGCCCGCCAGCGGTGCCCCCGGCCCGTTGGCCGCACAGCCCGCGCCGGCGACCGGCCCCGGTGAACCGACCGCACGGCTGAACCCGAAGTACCTCTTCGACACGTTCGTCATCGGCGCCTCCAACCGCTTCGCGCACGCGGCGGCGGTGGCGGTGGCCGAGGCACCCGCGAAGGCGTACAACCCTCTCTTCATCTACGGGGAGTCCGGGCTCGGCAAGACGCACCTGCTGCACGCGATCGGGCACTACGCGCGCAGTCTCTATCCCGGTACCCGGGTGCGGTACGTGAGCTCGGAGGAGTTCACCAACGAGTTCATCAACTCCATCCGCGACGGCAAGGGCGACAGCTTCCGCAAGCGGTACCGGGAGATGGACATCCTGCTGGTCGACGACATCCAGTTCCTCGCGGACAAGGAGTCGACGCAGGAGGAGTTCTTCCACACCTTCAACACACTGCACAACGCCAACAAGCAGATCGTGCTCTCCAGTGACCGGCCGCCCAAGCAGCTGGTGACGCTGGAGGACCGGCTGCGCAACCGTTTCGAATGGGGCCTGATCACCGACGTCCAGCCGCCGGAGCTGGAGACGCGGATCGCGATCCTGCGCAAGAAGGCGGTGCAGGAGCAGCTCAACGCCCCGCCTGAGGTACTGGAGTTCATCGCCTCCCGGATCTCGCGGAACATCCGTGAGCTGGAGGGCGCGCTGATCCGGGTGACGGCCTTCGCCTCGCTCAACCGACAGCCGGTGGACCTCGGGCTGACCGAGATCGTCCTCAAGGACCTGATGCCCGGCGGAGACGACTCCGCACCGGAGATCACCTCGACGGCCATCATGGGCGCGACCGCCGACTACTTCGGCCTCACGGTCGAGGACCTCTGCGGCACCTCGCGCGGACGCGCGCTGGTGACCGCGCGGCAGATCGCGATGTACCTGTGCCGTGAGCTGACCGACCTGTCGCTGCCGAAGATCGGCGCCCTGTTCGGCGGCCGTGACCATACGACGGTGATGCACGCGGACCGGAAGATCCGCAATCTGATGGCGGAGCGGCGCTCCATCTACAACCAGGTCACCGAACTCACCAACCGCATCAAGGCCGGCTAGGACCTGTCCGGCGGATCGGGTCGGAGGCGGTCGGCGGTGTCCGTCCGGTCGGGGCGAGTGGGGTCCGGTGCGTTCGGCCGCAGGGCGGAGGAGGGCGCCGACGCGAGGGGGCCCCTCCCCGCTCGGGCGGAGCCGGGAGCCCGGGGGAGCCGGCAACCGACGACAACGCCGCGGACGGGCGTGCCGGATTCCACGTCTTCGGCATGATCCGCCGGACAGGCCCCAGGCCTCACAGAGTGTCCGTCGCGGCACGAGGGAGTCCAGCGTCCGTTCCATGGCGGCCGACGGCTCCTCTCTCCCCTCTCTCCCCCTTCGAGAGAGGCGGGCTCGGCCCCCTCGGAGGCCTTCAGGCACGCGGGAAGGGCGTTCCCGGACCACATCCGGGGACGCCCTTCCTCATACGTCGGCAGCCGAGACCCACCGTCTGTCCCCCCTCAGCCGTCCCCCACCGTCCTCGCGTCGGTTCTCGGTCGCCCCGGGTGTCCTCGAGGTCCCGTCCAGTGTTCGATTTCGGCGCCGGGTTACGGCCTTCCTCCACAGATTCGTCAAGTTTTTCCCGTCCACATCCTGGGGACCGCAAAGTTGTCCCGATCCTGTCCACAGGGCCGCCAAATGGGGGACGATCGAGCCAGGTCAACCGGCTGTGGATTCGTGGACAAGCGATCCCCACAGGCTGTGGACAGAATAATGATCCACAGCCTGTGTACAAAGTTATCCACAGGTAATCCACAGGCCGAGTCCGGTTGTCCCCAGCGATCACGCGCTTCTCCACACGCCTGTCCACTGTTCGGCAACGCGACGCGTCCCCTCACCGGGTCGAGTGAAAGGCGTCACACCAAGGTGACGCAGGGGCCTGTGGGAAAGAGCGGCAAACCTGGGGATGGAGCTGGGGACAACTCGGCCCGACCTGTGCACGGAGTGTGCAGAACTTTCTGTTCTCCACAGATACCCCGAGTTGTCCACCGGCTCCGCCCACAGGGCCAGTGGACAAAATCTGGGCCCTGAGCTGGGAAAACGAGGTTATCCACGGTATCCACAGGCCCTACTACTACTCCCAACTAGAGAGAGTGAGGAATCCGTTTAGAAGCGGGGCCTGTGCACAACTCACCGCTTCGCCGCCGACTGCCCCTCGGCACGACTTGACCCCGAGGGGCGCCTACTGTCAGTGCGGTGCGTCAGACTGTTCCCGGTGTCCTTCCCCTCCCAGAGGCCGACGACACCGAGTCAGATGACGAAGGCAAAGCAGGGCGCGAGAACGCCGGCAACAGCAGGAGGCGGCTTACGGTGAAGATCCGGGTGGAACGCGACGTACTCGCGGAGGCAGTGGCCTGGGCTGCGCGCAGCCTCCCGGCCCGTCCGCCGGCGCCGGTCCTCGCAGGCCTGCTGCTGAAGGCCGAGGCGGGACAGCTGAGCCTGTCCAGCTTCGACTACGAGGTCTCCGCGCGGGTCTCGGTGGAGGCGGAGGTCGAGGAGGAGGGCACGGTCCTCGTCTCGGGCCGGCTGCTCGCCGACATCTCCCGCGCACTCCCGAACCGGCCGGTGGAGATTTCCACAGACGGTGTACGGGCGACGGTGGTCTGTGGCTCCTCGCGGTTCACACTCCACACGCTGCCGGTGGAGGAGTACCCGGCCCTGCCCCAGATGCCGAACGCGACGGGCACGGTCCCCGGCGAGGTCTTCGCATCCGCCGTGCAGCAGGTCGCCATCGCGGCAGGCCGTGACGACACCCTGCCCGTCCTGACCGGTGTCCGCATCGAGATCGAGGGCGACACGGTGACGCTGGCCTCCACCGACCGCTACCGCTTCGCGGTCCGAGAGTTCCTGTGGAAGCCGGAGAACCCGGAGGCCTCGGCCGTCGCCCTGGTGCCCGCCAAGACGCTTCTGGACACCGCCAAGGCGCTGACCAGTGGCGACCAGGTGATCCTGGCGCTGTCCGGCTCGGGTGCGGGCGAGGGTCTGATCGGATTCGAGGGCGCGGGGCGACGCACGACCACGCGGCTGCTGGAGGGCGACCTCCCGAAGTACCGCACCCTGTTCCCGACCGAGTTCAACAGCGTCGCCGTCATCGAGACCGCCCCCTTCGTGGAGGCCGTCAAGCGTGTGGCCCTGGTCGCCGAGCGCAACACCCCGGTGCGGCTGAGCTTCGAGCAGGGCGTGCTCATCCTGGAGGCCGGTTCCAGCGACGACGCACAGGCTGTGGAAAGGGTCGACGCCCAGTTGGAGGGCGACGACATCTCGATCGCCTTCAACCCCACGTTCCTGCTGGACGGCCTGAGCGCCATCGACTCTCCGGTGGCCCAGCTGTCGTTCACCACGTCCACCAAGCCCGCGCTGCTCAGCGGCAGGCCCGCGGTGGACGCGGAGGCGGACGACGCCTACAAGTACCTGATCATGCCGGTGCGGCTCAGCGGCTGACCTCGCCCCGCCTGTCCGTGGCCGCCCGCATCGGTCCACAGGTGTGCACAGTCCTTCCGGGCCCGGTGGACACCGGACCGTGAGTGCGGACACCGGATCGCCCCGGACCCGGAAGGGACAGGAAGACAGCTGGTCGGCCGACGCAGGTGAAACCGCAGGTGAGGGCGTGCGCATGAGCGCGTATGCCCACAGATGTGCGTGAGCGCCCGGGTTTAGGGTCGGGTCGGTACGTAAGTGCCGCGGCACGCTCGTGCCGCCACGCCACGTCGCAACCTAAGGAACACAACTGATGGAGCTCGGTCTCGTCGGCCTCGGCAAGATGGGTGGCAACATGCGCGAGCGGATTCGCCGCGCGGGCCACACCGTTCTCGGATACGACCGCAACCCGGACCTCGCCGATGTCCACAGCCTGGAAGAACTGGTGGGCAAGCTCGAGGGCCCGCGTGTGGTCTGGGTGATGGTCCCGGCCGGCGAGGCCACCCAGTCGACCATCGACGAACTCGCGGCGCTGCTGCAGCCCGGCGATGTCGTCGTGGACGGCGGCAACTCCCGCTGGACGGACGATGAGAAGCACGCCGAGGAGCTGGCGGCCAAGGGCATAGGCTTCGTCGACTGCGGTGTCTCCGGCGGCGTCTGGGGCCTGGAGAACGGCTACGCGTTGATGTACGGCGGCGACAAGGAGCACGTCGCCAAGGTGCAGCCGGTCTTCGACGCCCTGAAGCCCGAGGGCGACTTCGGCTCGGTGCACGCCGGCAGGGTCGGCGCCGGGCACTTCGCCAAGATGGTCCACAACGGTATCGAGTACGCGATGATGCAGGCCTATGCCGAGGGCTGGGAGCTCCTGGAGAAGGTCGACTCGGTGACCGATGTCCGGGAGGTCTTCCGCTCCTGGCAGGAGGGCACGGTCATCCGCTCCTGGCTGCTCGACCTCGCGGTGAACGCGCTGCACGAGGACGAGCACCTGGAGAACCTCCGGGGGTACGCGCAGGACTCCGGTGAGGGACGCTGGACCGTGGAGGCCGCGATCGACAACGCGGTCCCGCTGCCGGCGATCACCGCGTCACTGTTCGCACGGTTCTCCTCCCGCCAGGAGGATTCGCCGCAGATGAAGATGATCGCGGCGCTGCGCAACCAGTTCGGCGGTCACGCGGTCGAGAAGAAGCAGTCCGCAGAGGGGTAGTCCGCAGAGAGGCGACCCGCGGGGGAAGCGATCCGTGGAGAAGTAGTCCACAGAGCAGCCGGAGCAGCCACAGGCTGAGCGGTCAGGGCCGTTCCGTGTTGTCGGCCACAGGACCGCACGACGGTCCACAACGCCGGAGGAGGTCGGCGAACGATCATGCATGTCACGCATCTGTCGCTGACCGATTTCCGGTCCTACCCCCGGGTCGAGGTCTCCCTCGACCCGGGGGTCACGGCGTTCGTCGGCCCCAATGGGCAGGGCAAGACGAATCTCGTCGAGGCGGTCGGCTATCTCGCCACCCTCGGCAGCCACCGTGTCTCCTCCGACACCCCGCTGGTCCGCATGGGCGCCGACCGCGCGATCGTCCGGGCCCAGGTCCGGCAGGGCGAGCGGCAGCAGCTCGTCGAGCTGGAGCTGAACCCGGGCCGCGCCAACCGCGCCCGGATCAACAGGTCCTCACAGGTCAGACCCCGGGACGTGCTGGGGATCGTCCGCACGGTCCTGTTCGCGCCCGAGGACCTCGCCCTGGTCAAGGGCGATCCCGGTGAGCGGCGTCGGTTCCTGGACGAGCTGATCACCGCCCGCTCCCCGCGTATGGCCGGCGTCCGCTCCGACTACGACCGTGTCCTCAAACAGCGCAACACGCTGCTGAAGTCGGCCGCGCTGGCCCGCCGCCACGGCGGGCGCACCATGGACCTGTCCACCCTCGACGTCTGGGACCAGCATTTCGCACGGGCGGGTGCCGAACTGCTGGCCCAACGGCTGGATCTGATCGCCGCGATCCAGCCGCTCGCCGACAAGGCGTACGAACAGCTCGCGCCGGGGGGCGGCCCTGTCGCGCTGGAGTACAAGCCGTCGGCGCCCGGTGAGGCGCACACGCGCGAGGACCTGTTCGAGCAGATGTCGGCCGCGCTCGCCGAGGCGCGCAAGCAGGAGGTCGAGCGGGGGGTCACCCTGGTCGGCCCGCACCGCGACGATCTGCTGCTCAACCTTGGCCGGCTGCCGGCCAAGGGCTACGCCTCCCACGGCGAGTCCTGGTCCTACGCACTGGCCCTGCGCCTGGCCTCCTACGACCTGCTGCGCGCCGAGGGCAACGAGCCGGTGCTGGTCCTCGACGACGTCTTCGCCGAGCTGGACACCCGACGTCGTGAGCGCCTCGCCGAGCTGGTCGCGCCCGGCGAGCAGGTGCTGGTGACCGCGGCCGTCGACGACGACGTCCCCCATGTGCTGTCGGGGACGCGGTTCGCGGTGGCCGAGGGGACGGTGGAACGGGTATGAGCCGGCCGGACGGACCCGAGGGCACCCCCGCGGGAGCTCAGAAGGCGACCCCCGAGCCCTCGGGTGTCGACCTCGCGCGCGTGGCGTTGCGCGCGGCCAAGGAGGCGGCACGCGCGCGTGGGGACGTGGCGCAGCAGAAGAAGCAGGCACGGCGTGGTGGCCTGCGCTCGGGTGCGCGCGGGGACCGGCGCGATCCCATGGCGCTCGGCGCGGCGATCAACCGGCTGCTCACCGAGCGCGGCTGGGAGGCCCCGGCCGCGGTGGGCGGTGTGATGGGGCGCTGGCCGGAGATCGTCGGTGAGGACGTGGCCAAGCACTGTGAGCCGGAGCGTTACGACGAGGACGAGCGGGTGCTGGTCGTGCGCTGCGACTCCACCGCGTGGGCGACGAATCTGAGGCTGCTCGCACCGACCCTGGTCGCCCGGCTGAACGAGGACCTGGGCCACGGCACGGTGAGGCTGATCAAGGTCAACGGACCGGGTGGCCCGGCCCGCCGCTACGGCCCGTTGCGCGCCCCCGGAAGCACCGGTCCCGGCGACACGTACGGGTGACCGGGGCCCGTTCAGGGCTGTTTTCCGGGCCTCCCACGGCAGGGTGACCGACGTCACATCGAGGGCTTCCGGGTGTGTGTCGGGTCCGGGGGTGCCTCTTTCGTCGCGCCCCGGGGCGGGGTGCCGGATCGCCACCTGACTCGTAAGTAGCCAAGGGTGGACGGTCGGAAGCGCTAGGTGCCCTCGTGAGCCTCCTGGGGCCCCCATCCGTATATCGGGAGTCGGGCGAGACCGGTTGAGGGCGGCACATGCGGACTCAGGCACCGGCAAACCCCCATCGATGTCCGAGCTACCGGTAGACTGGAAGCAATCCCGCCCCGATCGTGGGGACCGCCCGGGAAAAGCTGAGCAACGCTGATCAAGGCTTATCAACGCAACATGCCGCAGCCGCTCCGGCAACCCGCCGCCGAGCCAGGCTCGTGGTGTGCCAGAAAGGGCGCTTCGTGGCCGATTCCGGCAACCCCAACGAGAACATCCCGTCCACCGACACCGGCGCGAAGAACGAGGCGACCGCCCTCAACGGTGAGGTCACCGCTTCGTACGACGCCAGTGCCATCACCGTCCTCGAGGGTCTGGACGCGGTCCGCAAGCGACCCGGTATGTACATCGGTTCGACCGGTGAACGAGGCCTGCATCACCTGGTGCAGGAGGTTGTCGACAACTCCGTCGACGAGGCGCTGGCCGGGCACGCGGACACGATCGATGTGACGATTCTGGCCGACGGCGGTGTCCGGGTCGTCGACAACGGCCGCGGCATCCCGGTGGACATCGTTCCTTCGGAGAACAAGCCGGCCGTCGAGGTCGTGCTGACCGTGCTGCACGCGGGCGGTAAGTTCGGCGGCGGCGGATACGCGGTCTCCGGCGGTCTGCACGGCGTCGGTGTCTCCGTGGTGAACGCCCTGTCGAGCAGGGTCTCCGTCGAGATCAAGCGCGACGGCCACCGCTGGACGCAGGACTACAAGATGGGCGTCCCCACGGCCCCGCTGGTCCAGCAGGAGGCCACGGACGAGACCGGGACCACGGTCACCTTCTGGGCCGACGCGGACATCTTCGAGACCACCGAGTACTCCTTCGAGACGCTGTCGCGGCGTTTCCAGGAGATGGCGTTCCTCAACAAGGGTCTGCGGATCAACCTCGCCGACGAGCGCGAGTCGGCGAAGGCCACCGCCGGGGCGGACGAGGCGGGCGAGGACGAGAAGTACGAGGTCAAGGCCGTCTCGTACCACTACGAGGGCGGCATCGTCGACTTCGTGAAGTACCTCAACTCCCGCAAGGGCGAAGCGGTGCACCCCACCGTGATCGACCTCGAGGCCGAGGACAGGGAGAAGCTCCTGTCCCTCGAGGTCGCCATGCAGTGGAACAGCGGCTACACCGAGGGCGTCTACTCCTTCGCCAACATCATCCACACCCATGAGGGCGGTACGCACGAAGAGGGCTTCCGCGCGGCGCTCACCTCGCTCATCAACAAGTACGCGCGCGACAAGAAGCTGCTGCGCGAGAAGGACGACAACCTCACGGGTGACGACATCCGCGAGGGTCTGACCGCGATCATCTCGGTCAAGCTGAGCGAGCCCCAGTTCGAGGGCCAGACCAAGACCAAGCTCGGCAACACCGAGGTGAAGACCTTCGTCCAGAAGGTCGTCTACGAGCACCTGGCGGACTGGCTGGACCGCAACCCCAACGAGGCCGCGGACATCGTCCGCAAGGGCATCGCGGCGGCCACCGCGCGCGTGGCGGCCCGCAAGGCCCGCGACCTGACCCGTCGCAAGGGCCTGCTGGAGTCGGCGTCCCTGCCGGGCAAGCTCTCGGACTGCCAGTCGAACGACCCCGTCAAGTGCGAGATCTTCATCGTCGAGGGCGACTCCGCCGGCGGCTCGGCCAAGTCCGGCCGAAACCCGCAGTACCAGGCGATCCTCCCGATCCGGGGCAAGATCCTCAACGTCGAGAAGGCGCGCATCGACCGGATCCTGCAGAACCAGGAGATCCAGGCGATGATCTCCGCGTTCGGCACCGGTGTGCACGAGGACTTCGACATCGAGAAGCTCCGCTATCACAAGATCATTCTGATGGCGGACGCCGATGTCGACGGCCAGCACATCAACACCCTGCTGCTGACGTTCCTGTTCCGCTTCATGCGGCCGCTGGTCGAGGCCGGGCACGTGTTCCTCTCCCGTCCCCCGCTCTACAAGATCAAGTGGGGCCGGGAGGACTTCGAGTACGCGTACTCCGACCGCGAGCGCGACGCGCTGATCGAGCTGGGCCGTCAGGCCGGCAAGCGCATCCGTGAGGACTCCGTCCAGCGCTTCAAGGGCCTCGGCGAGATGAACGCCGAGGAGCTGCGCATCACCACGATGGACCAGGAGCACCGCGTCCTCGGCCAGGTCACCCTGGACGACGCCGCGCAGGCCGACGACCTGTTCTCCGTCCTCATGGGCGAGGACGTGGAGGCGCGCCGCCAGTTCATCCAGCGCAACGCCAAGGACGTCCGCTTCCTCGACATCTGAGTCGGTCTCAGCTGACCGCACCAGGAAGGATCTTTACCAGCAATGACCGACGAGAACACTCCCGTCACGCCCGAAGAGGACGGCTTCACCCTGCGCGTCGAGCCCGTCGGGCTCGAGACGGAGATGCAGCGTTCGTACCTCGACTACGCGATGTCCGTCATCGTCTCGCGTGCGCTGCCGGACGTCCGTGACGGGCTCAAGCCCGTCCACCGCCGCGTGCTGTACGCCATGTACGACGGCGGCTACCGGCCCGAGCGCGGCTTCTACAAGTGCGCGCGTGTCGTCGGCGACGTCATGGGCAACTACCACCCGCACGGTGACTCCTCGATCTACGACGCGCTGGTCCGCCTCGCGCAGTCGTGGTCGATGCGGATGCCGCTGGTGGACTCCAACGGCAACTTCGGCTCCCCGGGCAACGACCCCGCGGCGGCCATGCGGTACACCGAGTGCAAGATGGCGCCGCTGTCGATGGAGATGGTCCGCGACATCGACGAGGAGACCGTCGACTTCAAGGACAACTACGACGGCCGCTCCCAGGAGCCGACCGTCCTGCCGGCCCGCTTCCCGAACCTGCTGATCAACGGATCGGCCGGTATCGCGGTCGGCATGGCGACCAACATCCCGCCGCACAACCTGCGCGAGGTCGCGGCCGGAGCCCAGTGGTACCTGGAACACCACGAGTCGTCGAACGAGGAGCTCCTCGACGCGCTCATCGAGCGCATCAAGGGCCCCGACTTCCCGACCGGTGCCCTCGTGGTGGGCCGCAAGGGCATCGAGGAGGCGTACCGGACGGGCCGCGGCTCGATCACCATGCGCGCGGTGGTCGAGGTCGAGGAGATCCAGAACCGCCAGTGCCTGGTCGTCACCGAGCTGCCGTACCAGACCAACCCCGACAACCTCGCGCAGAAGATCGCCGACCTGGTGAAGGACGGCAAGGTCGGCGGTATCGCGGACGTCCGTGACGAGACGTCGTCCCGCACCGGCCAGCGCCTGGTCATCGTGCTCAAGCGGGACGCGGTCGCCAAGGTCGTCCTGAACAACCTCTACAAGCACACCGACCTGCAGACCAACTTCGGCGCCAACATGCTGGCGCTGGTCGACGGCGTGCCGCGCACGCTCTCCCTGGACGCGTTCATCCGCCACTGGGTGAACCACCAGATCGAGGTCATCGTCCGCCGTACGCGCTTCAGGCTGCGCAAGGCGGAGGAGCGCGCGCACATCCTGCGTGGCCTGCTGAAGGCCCTGGACGCCATCGACGAGGTCATCGCGCTGATCCGGCGCAGCGACACCGTCGAGATCGCGCGCGGGGGCCTGATGGGGCTCCTGGAGATCGACGAGATCCAGGCCAACGCGATCCTGGAGATGCAGCTCCGCCGGCTGGCGGCACTGGAACGCCAGAAGATCGTCCAGGAGCACGACGAACTCCAGACGAAGATCAGCGAGTACAACGAGATCCTCGCCTCCCCGGCCCGCCAGCGAGGGATCGTCAGCGCGGAACTGGCCGCGCTGGTCGAGAAGTACGGTGACGACCGCAAGACGAAGCTGATCCCCTATGAGGGCGACATGTCCATCGAGGACCTGATCGCCGAGGAGGACATCGTCGTCACGGTCACGCGCGGTGGCTACATCAAGCGCACCAAGACCGACGACTACCGGGCCCAGAAGCGAGGCGGCAAGGGCGTACGGGGCGCGAAGCTCAAGGAAGACGACATCGTCAACCACTTCTTCGTGTCCACCACGCACCACTGGCTGCTGTTCTTCACCAACAAGGGCCGGGTCTACCGGGCGAAGGCGTACGAGCTGCCCGACGCCGGCCGGGACGCGCGCGGCCAGCACGTGGCGAACCTGCTGGCCTTCCAGCCGGACGAGGCGATCGCCCAGATCCTCGCGATCCGCGACTACGAGGCGGTTCCCTATCTGGTCCTTGCCACGAAGGCGGGTCTGGTGAAGAAGACATCACTGAAGGATTACGATTCGCCGCGCTCGGGCGGCGTGATCGCGATCAACCTGCGGGAGCAGGAGGACGGTTCCGACGATGAACTGATCGGGGCCGAACTCGTCTCGTCGGATGATGATCTACTACTGATCAGCAAGAAGGCGCAGTCGATCCGGTTCACCGCGACCGACGAAACTTTGCGGCCCATGGGCCGTGCGACTTCGGGTGTAAAGGGCATGAGTTTCCGCGAAGGGGACGAACTGCTCTCGATGAATGTTGTTCGACCCGGTACGTTCGTGTTCACTGCCACAGACGGCGGGTACGCGAAGCGGACCGCTGTCGACGAGTACCGCGTCCAGGGTCGCGGCGGCCTCGGAATCAAGGCCGCCAAGATCGTCGAGGATCGTGGAACTCTCGTCGGTGCGCTGGTGGTCGAGGAGACCGACGAGATCCTCGCCATCACGCTGTCGGGTGGTGTGATTCGTACGCGAGTCAGCGGGGTCAGGGAGACGGGCCGTGACACCATGGGCGTCCAACTGATCAACCTGGGCAAGCGCGATGCCGTGGTCGGCATCGCTCGTAACGCCGAGGCGGGACTCGAGGCGGAGGAAGTCGACGGCGACGTGGCCGTGGACGAGACCGATGAAGGTGCCGTGACCACCGGCACGGACGAGGGTGAGGCGCCCTCGTCCGAGTAGCACGAGGAGTGAGCCAGCGTGAGCGGAGCCACGGGCGCCGGACCGACCGGTACCAGTACGGGTGTGGACGGCGGTGACCGTGGCTCTGCCGCGCGGGCGACAGATCCGCACACGACCAACCTGAAAGCGATCAAGTCGCCCGGCAAGGAATCGCCTTCGTCCGACAGACATGGATCCCAGGGGGGAACTGTGACGGACACCCGAGGCCAGCAGAGCGCGCCCGGACAGGGCGCCGCTGCTCACACGGCCTCACCGCTGCCGGGGGAACGGCAGTCGCAGCAGCAGGCGGGGCCGTACCACCCGCCGCAGGCCTACCCGGCGCAGGGGGGCACGGCAGGGGGCCAGACCGGCGCGGTACGCCGCCCGCGCACCGGGGCGCGCACCACACCGCGCGTACGCAAGGCGCGCCTGCGGGTGGCCAAGGCCGACCCCTGGTCGGTGATGAAGGTCAGCTTCCTGCTCTCCGTCGCCCTGGGCATCTGCACGATCGTCGCGGCCGCGGTGCTGTGGATGGTCATGGACGCGATGGGTGTCTTCTCCACCGTCGGCGGCACCATCTCCGAGGCGACCGGCTCCAACGAGTCGAACGGCTTCGACCTCCAGTCGTTCCTGTCGCTGCCCAACGTGCTGCTGTTCACGACGGTCATCGCGGTCATCGACGTCGTCCTGGCGACGGCCCTGGCGACCCTCGGCGCGTTCATCTACAACCTCTCCGCGGGTTTCGTGGGCGGCGTCGAGCTGACGCTGGCCGAGGACGAGTGAGCGGCGCCCAGCGCCTTCCCGGCCTGCTCTGACGGCCTCCCGGCAATCGATTTTGGGACTGCCCCGGTCGTGCGCTAATCTTCAGGAGTCAGCGCGCGGGGCATACACCGCAGAGCGCGGCGGGGCTATAGCTCAGTTGGTTAGAGCGCATCCCTGATAAGGATGAGGCCACAGGTTCAAATCCTGTTAGCCCCACCAGACAAAAGACCCCCGGCCGGTTTCGGTTGGGGGTCTTTCGACATCCAGGGGTGACATCAGCCGATGGGCGGATCTTCCAGATGCCCGGCGAGCACGCCGACCGCTTCCCGCTCGCTTGTCGCCGACCGCGTGCGTGTACACGTCCCTCCATGGCCATGCTGATCCGGCTGTGCCGGAGGACCGCCTGAGCCACCTGGGGTGCACTTCCCAGGAAGGCGAGCAGGGTCCCGCAGGTGTGCCGGGCGAGACGGGCGGTGCTCATGGCGATCCTCCGTTCCAGCCCTCGCAGCTTCCGGCGCTCCTCCAGGTCACGTCACTGGGCAGCGGTGGCGGCATGGCCTCCGTCGGCTTCTACGGAGCGGGCAAGGTGGCGCTCGACTCCGTCAGCGAGGCACCGGCCATGGAGGTCGAGCAGTTCGGAACCAAAGTCACCATCGTGGAGATGGGCGGCTACGCCACGGGACTGTTCACCTCGGGTACCACAGCCACGCCCGATCCGGCCTACGCGTCGCTGCGCGCCAAGCTGGCAGAGATGTGGGGCGAGGACGCCGGCCCGGACCCGGCCACGGCGGCACCCGTCATCATGGAGCCGGCCAAGCTGCCCGAACCGCCGCGGCGCCCGATCGTCGGCAGCCGCTCGTTCGACATCGTCCAGAAGACCGACCAGGAGCGCGCCGAACTGTACCGGGCTGGGGAGTCCCTCAGCCGCATGGCACCGGGCTGACCTCCGACCGCACCACAACCGCTCCAGACCGCGCGGGGAATCACGGTGAACACGGCCGCACCCGCATCAGGCACGAACGGGCTGCTCGTCAGGTCGAGCCGTCAGCGAGGCCGGGAGCACCCCCGCTTCCACGGCTGTGTGTCAAGCCCGTCCTGGTGCCTGCCATCAACGACTGACACCAGCAACCACACGCACAGGCGGATCGGGGCGGACCGGAACGACCAGTACCGGGCGGTGGAACCGCCAAGCGGCAGGACCGAAGGGCCGCCTCGATCGACCTGACGAGGATGAGGCCACAGGTCCACATCCTCTTGGCCCCGCACATCATCGCGAGACCCCCGGTCGATACAACCGGGGGTTCTCTGCGTCTCCGGAGGCTGCCGTGTGCGGTGCGGCCGGAGGGGCTTGTCCAGCAGTGGGTGCGGGGCACGCGTGGCCGGCATCGGCCGGTGTGGCCGTGGGGCCTCGCGATGGTCCTGTTCCACCGGGACTCGTTTCCGCCGTCCCGTTCTGCCATGGGGTGCGGCTTGGGCGCCTTGCCCGTATCGCCCGCTGTGGGGGCCGGGGCCGGGGGACGTGAGCGTGGGGCGCATGAGGAAGGCCCGGCCGCTCTGGTTCGAGCGGCCGGGCTGTCCTTCGCGTGCCGTTTGGGGCCGTACGCGAGTTCGCCGGTACTTCGGGGGAGCCGGAACGGCACGGGAGGGGTGTGTGGGGCTCCGGGGCTCAGCGCTGGAGCGGGAGGTGGCCCCTGGGAGGTTCTGCGGGGGACGTGGTGTCGTCGTCGGAGCAGTTCGTGGAGGCGGTCGGGTCAGGGGCCGGGGCCGGGGCCGGGTTCGTGAGAGGGCGGTTGCGACACCTGGGAGATGCGCCGTGGGCCTCCGCGCGGATGCGCTGTTTCATCGTGGGAGGCAGGGCCGCCGCATGGGACCAGGGCCGGATGGACGTCGCCGGCGCCGTCACGTCCGGGGCGCTTTCGTCGTTGCGCGTCGTCTCGGTCCGGGGTACGGCCGCCGAAGCGGTCGTGGTGACGAATCCGAGCGCCGTGCACAGCGCGAGGAAGGCGGTGATGATGGCGGTCCACAGCTTCATGACCTTGTTCCGGGCCATTGGCCTCTCACTTTCGGGTCGGGCGATTTGCGTACTTTCCTCATGATGTGTATGCGGGCCCCGAAGTGGTGGACCTGCGCCCGTGGCGCGTCGATGTTCAGATGAACACCACCCGGATGGGCGCAAGAGGGGTGAAAAGCGGAAGATCACGGAGGGAGGTGGTGAAAATCACCGACCGTGCGGAGGTGGTCACCCTCCGGTCCGGCCGGACTTCCCCACCCCTACTGCGCAGTACAGGAGGGGAGTTGGCGGGCCGACGCAGGTCACTGATCGGTCTCGGCCGGTGTGTATAGTCGGGCGCCAGAGGTCCCCTACGTCAAGAAAGACGAGGTCGCGCGGTGAAGAAGCTTCTCCTGGTCGCACTGGCCGCCATCGGCGGGCTCCTCGTGTACCGCCAGATCCAGGCGGATCGCGCCGAGCAGGATCTGTGGACGGAGGCGACTGACTCCGTGCCCACGGGTTCGTGAGTACCGACATACGACGCTGAACAGACCCCGGCCGCGCTCGCGGTCGGGGCTTTGTGTGTCGCGGGGCCTTGCCGACGCCCCTTGTCCGCGGGGCAGGATGGTCACGGTGCGACGTCCGGCGACGACGAGGAGTGGCGCGTGAGGGCACGGCGGTGTACTGCGTGGGGGCGGTGTGCGCGGACGGGGAGGAGCGGCCGGGCCCCGACCGTTGGACGCGCCGGAGTGACGGCGCTCGCGGTAGTGCTGCTGATGGGGATGCCGGGCCTGCCCGCGGGGCAGGAGGCGGTTGCCGCCGGGACTCCCGGGACGTATGCCTTCGACGAGGGCGCGCCGCGGGTCGAAGGAGCCCTGAGCACCGCGGACGCCGTACAGCTGGAGGCCGGCCGCACCTACCGGAGCACCCTCCCGGCGAGCGGCCCGGTCCACTACCGTCTGGAACTCGACGACACCTCGAACGTCTACGTCTCCGCCACCGCCGTCCCGCCGGGGGGAGGCACCGCCGCCGTCATCGACGGCGTCAAAGTGTCCGTACAGGACGGTGACGGCCGCTCCTGCGATGTGGACACGGCGACCTTCGGCGCCGCCGCCAGCCCGCATCCGGTCGCCGCGTGGGCCGCACGCGAGATCTCCCCCGGGCGGTCCCTCTGCAAGGACGCCGGCACGTACTACGTGACCGTCGAACGCGCGGATCCGGACGGGAAGGGCGCCTCCCCCGGCCCCTGGGAGCTGGAGCTCACCACCGTGTCGGAACCGCGGCCGGCGCAGGCCGGGGCGACGACCGCGCCGGAGGCGTGGAACTCCGCCTCGCCCGAACCCGTCGCCGGGGAGGCCCGACGGCGCGCCGGCGGCGCCGGTTTCGCCGAGGCCACCCCACTCGGAGAGGGAGTCTGGCGGGACGACATCCGGCCCGGCCGGACGCTCTTCTACAAGGTCCCGGTCGGCTGGGGTCGGCAGTTCAACGCCACCGCAGAACTGGGCAGTTCGAGCTCGGGCGGTACCGGATTCGTTCCTGCCGCCCTGGACCTGGATCTCTACAACCCCGTACGCGGGCATGTCGCGGACGTGGGCGTCGGATACGACGGCAGGCAGAAGTCGGACAGCCTCGCCCCGCTGCCCCCCGTCGTGTACGCCAATCGCCACGCACCCAACAGCCAGGTCGCGGCGATGCGCTTCGCCGGCTCGTACTACCTCGTCGCGCACCTCGCGGAGAAGGTCGCGGACGACTTCGGCGACGGGCCCGTCCCGCTGACACTGCGGGTGCGCGTGAGCGGCGCGGCACAGGACGGCCCCGGGTACGCGGGGGAGTCCGTGCCGTCGGACGTCTTCGCGGTGGGCGAGGAGGATCGCGAGGCCGCGCCGGACGGGCAGGCAGCGGGTCCGGGACCGGGGGACGACACCGCGATGACGGCGCTCGCGGTGGGCGGTATCGGCACCGGCAGCGCACTGCTGGTGGGCCTCGGCGTGTGGACGGTGGCGGCTCGGCGGAGGGCTGCCTCCCCGCACTAGGGAGGCAGGCAGCCCCCGGGACGCCGGTCCCCGGGGCGGCTGTGAGGGCTCAGATCCTGGTGAGCGCCCAGAACCCCACGGCGTAACAGACCAGGGCCAGGAGCAGGAGAGGGACGGCTGCCCGCGCGGGCGGGCCGGGGCGGCGTCGGCGCCGGCTGCCCGCTCCGTGCCGTGGGCCTGCCCTGCCCGGAGACGGAGCCTCGGGGACTCCGGCGGTGTATTCGGCTGTGGAGGGATCGGCCCGGTGCGACGCGGGGCGGGAGCGCGCCGAAGGCTGGGGACGGGGAGAACGCAACGGGTGAGTGGGGTCGTGAGGGGATGCGTGGGACATGTGGCCGAGCCGGCCGGCGTGGGCGACCTGGGGCTGGGTGTGGTACGGCGGCTGGGGCTGCCCAGGTGCCTGAGACCGCTCCGGTAACGGTGCTTGCGCCGGTGGCGGTGGCGTGTGTGCGTGGTGCGACGGAGCGGGTGCGGGGGAGGGCGTGACCGTGGCCTGCGGCGGTGGGAGGTGGAAGCTGCCCGTGTCCGACATGGAGGGCGGCTGCGGTGGGACGGACGGTGCCGGAAGGGAGACGGCGCTGGAGCCGGAGGCGGGCGCCCGGGGGGTGTGGGGGACGGAACGTGGTGCCGAGGAGGTGTCCTGACGTGGGTCGGTGAGGGCTGTGCCGCTGTCCATGGAGGACGAATCCGGTGACGCCGGGGCGCTGTCGCCTCCGCCGAGGGGCCGGAGCATCGAGCCTGCCGGTCCGGCGTCTGCCGACCTGGCGTCTGCCGGTCCGGGCCCGACTGGTCCGGCATCCCCCGGGCGACCCGTTTCCTCGTCCTGCGGATGGCGCCCTTCCACTCCGGGGCGGCCCCGGCCCGAGCGCACGCCCGACGCCGCCTTCAGCGGGCCGTCGGGGCCGAAACCCGCGGGAAGAGGGCCGAGTTGATCGAAGACCTCGATCACTTCGTCGTCGGGACCGGGCTCCGGGAGCAGCTCCCTGGCCGCCGCCAGGGCCTTGCGCGCCCCCGTGGCCGTACGGAACCGCGCCTGCGGGTCCGGCTGCAGCAGTGTGGCCACGACCTGCCACAGAGGCTCGGGGATGCCTTGGGGCGCCCCGGGCGTCCCGTGTTCGGCGAAGTACTGGATGAGGGCCTTGGCGTCCGGTTTGGCACCCTCCAGCAGGTACAGCGCGACCAGGCCCACGGCGAACAGGTCCGCGGGGAAATCCGGTTCGGAGCCCATCATCTGCTCCGGCGCGAGATAGCCGGGCGTGCCCACCACCAGGTCGGTCTCGGTCAGGCGGGGCTCTCCGAGCCGCATGGCGATGCCGAAGTCGGACAGCCGCAGCCGTGGCGTACCCGTGCCGGTGGCCTCCAGAAGGATGTTGGCGGGCTTGATGTCGCGGTGGACGACACCTTCCGTGTGCACCGCGGTGAGTCCCGCCAGGAGCTGGTCGAGAAGGGTGCTGACGAAGACCGGCGGCAGGGGACCGTAGTCGCCGATGAGGTGGACCAGCGAACCGCCGGCGACCAGGTCCATGGTGAACAGGACCTTGTCGTCGTCGGCGGCCCAGCTGGTCGGGGCGAGCACATGGGGGTGGTCGATCCGCAGAGCCTGCTCGCGCACGAAACGGAGCAGGGAGTGGGCGTCGCTCTGCAGCAGGACCTTGGCGGCCGCGTAGCGACGACGACGGTGGTCCCAGGCACGCCAGACGGCACCGACACCTCCGCGCCCGATCGGGTCGACCAGTTCGTACCGGCCGGCAAAGACCTCACCCATGGCTGTGCGTCGCTCCTCCCCCAGCGGTGCCGTGCCCGGCCCTGCCCTACCCCTTCTGCCTCACACCGACCTCTCCCCCTCGACTGTCTCCCCCGTGACGAGCTGTTCGACCCCCTCGGCTCCCCCTCCGTGTCCTCGGCCGCCGGACCCCCTCCGGCGGCCGGGGCATCAGCTCTGGTGGGACTGGTAGTGCGTGACCGCGTCGGAGGTCCGGCCGGCGCCGTAGACCCGGAGGAACTCTGCCAGTTCGGGGTGGGTCGGGGCGAGGGTGTCGGCGGCGTCGATGATGTCACCGGCGGCCGCCACCGAGCGCAGCAACGACTGGATCTCGCGTACCACCCGCTTGACCGTGGGCGCCCCCGAACCGCTCGTCGTCTGCGTGGTGTTGCTGAGTACCGAGCCGCCCTGCGACTTCTTGATCTCCTCCATGCGCTCGGCCGCCTCGGCCGCGCTGACGCTCCCGTCCGCGACCTGTCCCGCCAGGTCCTGCAGCAGCTGCACCCGCTGGACCACCGCGGGGTTGCCGATCTTCGCCCGCTGACCGCTCATCAGCTGCGACAGCATCGGAGCGGACAGTCCCAGTACCCCCGCGAGACGAGCCTGGTTGAGGCCGAGATCGTCTATGAGCTTACGGAAGAGCGCCCCCAGTGGCTCCCCGTACCAGTTCCGCTGCAGTTCCCGCGCTCTTGCGGTGGCTTCCTGCTGTGCGGCGTCCATTGCGTCTCCCCATCGCTTCCCCAAGAACCGTGCTTCGCTTCAGCGAACCACGCCGAGCATCTTACGGAGAGTGGTCGGTCGCGGGGACCCCCAATCCTTTTTGCGGAACCCCCCGGGTGACCCGGTACTCTGGTGTCCGGCGCCCACCCGGATGTCCTTCTTCCTGGTGGACGCTTTGCTCGCGGGGCCTTAGCTCAGTTGGTAGAGCGCTGTCTTTGCATGGCAGATGTCAGGGGTTCGACTCCCCTAGGCTCCACAAGGAAACTCCTCCCACCTGCGGAAACGCAGGTGGGAGGAGTTTTGTGTACCGGCACCCGCCGTCCGGCACCCGCCTTCCGGTGCTCGCCGTCCGGCTTCCGTCCCCGGACCGGGGACCTGTTTCTCTTGATACCG